>JBFMCS010000022.1 GCA_040754315.1 Bacillota bacterium | reverse complement strand
CCCCCGGTGATAACTTCCATTGCCTCTCATCCCACCTGACCACCGAGTTAACGATATCCGCAAGACCCACCTCATCGCAAAGGGCTGCAATCAATGACGTCGCCCCTGCCTGGATGGCCCGTAACCCTTCCGCTATCACCCCTACATCCCCCCGCTCTTTTCCTAACTCGGGGGATTCAAGCCCTTACTCCCAAATCCTGCTTGGTTACATATATTCCCACCTAATTCTTCTCAAGGGGTGCGGAATACGTGCTAACATCTGAGGATGACCCGAAATGCCGCCGGGCCAAAGTCAAGGCGACTCGACACAAGGATTTTGAGGTTGTATGTAGTATATTACACGTAGCCTACTACATACCAATGCATAAACTCAACACTCTTTTCACAAATGACAGCACACTAGCAATCCAGTTTGTGATGTGTGGGTGTCTGAAGATGAGGAGAAGACCTAATGGTTGGGGACTTAAAATCAGTCAACAGGCCCAAAACCCTCAAGCAAATGGCTTATCAGGAAATAAAGACATCAATCCTGAATGGGCAATTGGTGGCTGGGGAGGTGTATTCGGAGGGGAAGATCGCCAAAGCCCTGAACATCTCCCGCACGCCAGTCAGGGAAGCCTTCCTGGACCTGCAGCGGGATGGACTAGTAGGGGCTCTTCCGCAAAGAGGCATGATAATCCGAAAGGTATCTCAAGGAGTAAGAGACGAAGTTTTCCTTCTCAGGCGAACCATCGAGGCGATGATCATTGAGCAATTGCCTGGGAAAATAGGTCTGCACGACCTTAGCAGGCTCCGCGGGATTCTTGCCGGGCAGCAAGAAGCGATCGAGCAAGAGGATATGGTAAAGTTCCTGGATTACGATGAAGAGTTTCATCTAACTCTAGCTGAACTGACAGGCTACCACAGAGTAAGAGAGATTTTAGTCAACTTACGTGATCTTACTCGCCTAATGGGTATGTCCACCTTGCAGTGGCCCGGCAGAATGGAACTGGTACTGACAGAGCATAAGGCGGTTTTCCAGGCCCTCAGCGAAAGGGACTTTGCCGCAGCTAAGAAGGCCATGATCGTGCACCTCACTAATACCGAGCGTAGTCTCAGCGAGCCGGAATCGTCATAGTCTCTAGATTACTTGTTAATACCGGAGTAGTCCCCCATGCCGGGAAAGAACACCGGCACCACAAAGGATGAAAATCTCATGACCACGAATGTTTTGCCGCAATAAACCCGGTGGAAGAAGGTCGGTTCTCCTTGGTGCCGGAGAGCCCGTGGAGTAGTCTGACTTTGGTGATCTTGGGGCACCACTTAATGTGGCTCCCAACAGGGGAAGCACGCAAGGTAGATTCTTGACATGGAGGTCACCCGCCGGGGAATGGGGGGCTGCAGTCATGAAGGTTCTTTACGAGCGGTGCTGCAGACTGGATATTCACCAGGCATCAAAATCACTGTGTGTTTGATCACTCCCGGAGAGAAGGACATTCGTACCTATGGCACGATGACTCAGGATTTATTGGAGCTAGCTGATTGCCTGGTTTCAAAAGGGTGCACCCACGTAGCTATGGAGAGTACAGGTGTGTACTGGACACCTTCTTGAAGCAACGGGCGTGGAGATCTTGGTAGTGAATGATCATATCAAAGCCGTACCAGACCGCAAGACAGATATAAAGGATGCTGAGTGGTCACGGGCGGGACTCTGCCCGGGAAACAATGAAAGTGCTGGTAAACGAAAGAACGGCCGAACCCGCAAGGCTAATCCAGCCCTGCGAACCAGTCTTGTTGAAGCGGCAAGGTCTGCCGCACGTACACGTGGCACCTTAGAGACTTGCCTCATGGAACATTGCCGATTGTACGGAAGATCGGCTGAACAAAACTGATAGACATCACGTTAAATGTCCATCCAGTTACGTTGAATGCCCGGAGGGGAACAGCAGTGTTCGTCACAGGTACAATCATTGGACGCCAAGAGACCACGCCCGGGTATGTTACACTGGCAGTGTCCGCTCCAGAGATTGCAAGGGCAGCTTCGCCCGGCCAATTCGTGATGGTACGGGGATGGGAAGGCTTTGATCCGCTGTTGCCGAGACCCTTCAGTTTCCACCGACTCCATCCCGCCCGTGGTTCCTTCCATCTCTTGGTCAGGATTGCAGGAAAGGCCACCAGCCTCATGGCGGCCTGGTCGCCCGGCCACAGCGTGTCTCTCCTCGGTCCCCTGGGGACGGGGTTTACCCTTCCACGGAAGGGCGCTTCAGCAGCCATCGTGACCCGGGGCGCGGGCGTTGCCCCCATGGTGGCGCTGGCTGAAAGACTCAAGGCCCGCGGGGTTGGGGTGAAGGCCTTCATGTCAGCCAGGAGCCGCACATCCATGGTGTGCTACGAGACCATGTGCCGTCTTGCCCAGTCCGTGGAGGTTACGAGCGATGACGGGTCCATGGGACCCCCTGGCCTGGTGACGGACTTCCTGGAGAGACACATCGGGACCCAGTGCGTTGATGTGGTGTACGTGTGTGGTTCCAGAAGACTCGCAAGAGCTGTCTCCAGGCTGCAGAAGGTTCACGGGTTCAGTGCGTTCGTATCCCTGGAGGAGCACATGGCCTGCGGAGTAGGGGCATGCAAGGGATGCGTAGTTGGGGTTGCTGAGGCCGGCTCCGGCCTCACCTACCGGAGGGTCTGCCGGGAGGGGCCTTTATTCCCCCTGGAGATCCTCTGCCTGGAGTGATCATACATGGCTGACCTCACCGCCTGCCTAGGCAGGCTCAGGCTCAAGAACCCGGTCATGCCGGCATCGGGGACCTTCTGCTGCTTCGAGGATAATCCCGGTGCCATTGACCCAGGAAGTCTCGGCGCGGTGGTGACTAAGACCGTTACCCTTGTTCCCAGGCCAGGCAATCCCCCACCCAGACTTCTTGAGACGGCCTGCGGCCTTCTGAACACTGTTGGCCTGCCGTCCCCGGGCATTGGCGCCTTTCTCAGCGAGGAACTCCCGAGACTCAGGATGATAGGGACGGCCCTCATCGTCAGCATCGCCGGGGAACGGATGAGGGAGTACGCGGAACTGGCGGTAAGGCTAGGTCAGGAACGAGGCGTGGCCGCGCTGGAACTGAACCTCTCCTGCCCCAACGTGGAGAAAGGGTTGAACTTCTCTTCAGACGCCCGCATGCTGGCCCAGGTGGTGACCGCGGTCCGGCGGGAGACGACCCTACCGGTGATAGCCAAGCTATCACCCAACGTCGCCAGCATAGTGGAGATGGCAAGAACAGCGGCGGATGCCGGGGCGGACGCCGTGTCGGCGGTCAACACGTTTCAGGGAATGGCCGTAGATGTTCTCAAGAGGAGGCCCGTTTTCCACAACATTCACGGTGGGCTCTCTGGTCCCGCCATCAAGCCACTCGCCCTGAAGGCGGTCTGGGACATTTACCGGGGTACCTCCATCCCCATCATCGGAATGGGTGGCATCTCCACACCCGATGACGCACTGGAGTTCCTCCTGGCGGGGGCCAGCGCAGTGGCTATAGGCACTGCTAACTTCTTCAATCCACTGACCATGGCCCAGGTCATCGAGGGCATTCAAGACTACCTGGAAGAAGGGGGCTTTGCATCACTAGGTGACATCACCGGCCTGGCACATGATGACTTTGGAGGGGGAGGGGATACCCATAGGGTCCGTCATGAAGACAAGTGCCGGTGACTGCACCGGCTGCAGGCTATGTGAGAACGTCTGCGCCTTCTCTCACCACGGTGTGTTTCAGCCGAGCCTGTCCCGGGTGAAGGTGTCCAGGAGGGATATGGGCCAGGACAAGCCCGTGATATGCAAGAACTGCCCGAAGCCCCGCTGCGTCGAGGCTTGCGACGTGGGAGCTATCACTGTCGGCTCGGAGCTCGGGGGGTATGTCCTCATAGACTTGACCTCCTGCACAGGATGCGGCCAATGCGTCAAGGCATGCCCCTTTGATGCTATCTGGCTGGATGACAGGGGAATGCCCTACAAGTGCGATTTCTGCCTGGGGGAGGTAAAGTGCGTGAAGCGCTGTCCCACTTCAGCCCTGTTCTGGACCGGGGGTGAAGGCTAATGCCCTGCGGATGGACGGGAAAACGGCTCGTAGTCGACCTCTCTTCCGGGACAGTGGCCACCCAACCCATACCTGAGGAGCTAGCCAGGGCCTTCCTGGGTGGACGGGGACTCAACATCCGTACGCTCGCAGCCATGACAGGTCCGGAGACTGACCCCTTGGGCCCTGAGAACCCCATCCTCATGGCGACAGGTCCCCTGACCGGCACCGACGCTCCGGGAACTCCCCGCTTCAACGTGGGAGGCCGCTCCCCCCTTACCGGTATCCTGGGGGATGCCAACGCCGGAGGCTTTTTCGGGCCGGAGATGAAATTTGCCGGATACGACCAGATAGTTGTGACCGGAAGGGCCAGGGGCCCTGTTTACCTCGCTATCGTTGACGGTGAGGCCGAGGTCCGGGATGCGGAAGCCATCTGGGGCCTCGACACCTGGGACACCCACGATGCCATACGCAAGGACCTGAAAGACCCCGCAGTGCAGGTCTCCTGCATAGGGCCGGCCGGGGAGAGACTGGTGCCCATAGCGGCCATCATCACCAGCTACGGCCGCGCGGCCGCCCGCACCGGACTGGCGGCGGTGATGGGCTCCAAGAGACTCAAAGCGGTGGCGGTCAGGGGCACAGGGCCCGTGAAGGTCCGCGATGGGCGCCGGTGGGCCCGGGCTGTCAGGAACGCCCTCACCCACCTGGAGAACGCCCCGTCACTCCCCATAAGGGCACGGTTCGGCACCACCATGTTGATAGACTTGTACAACCGCATGGGACTTTTGCCCACCCGCAACAACCAGCGGGGCGTTTTCAGCGAGGCGGCGGACATCGGTTGCGAGACCCTGGAGGCTCACTACGTGAAAGGCCTGAAGGCCTGTTTCGCCTGTCCCGTGCACTGCAGCCGCTACTACCGTGTGGAGGAGGGGCCCTATGCGGGCACCCATGGCGAAGGGCCTGAATTCGAGACTCTGGCTGCCTTGGGCTCCCGCTGCGGCAACAGCGACCTTGGTTCCATCCTGTACCTAAACAGCCTGGCAAACCGGGAAGGCATCGACACGATATCCCTGGGTGGCGTGCTCGGCTTCGTCCTTGAGAGCCTTGAGGCGGGAGTGCTGACTCCGGGTGATCTAGACGGCCTCGCGCCCCGGTGGGGAGATCCGGGAGCTCTCGTAGAGCTAACCCTCAAGATTTCGCGGAGGGAGGGCATCGGTGACCTGCTGGCCCAGGGGGTCAGGCGGGCTTCGCTCCAATTCCCTGGTTCGGAGCGCTATGCCCTCCACGTGAAGGGACTTGAAGTCCCTGAACAGGAGATCCGTGGTCTCAAGGCCTGGGGGTTAGGCTGGGCTGTCTCTAGCCGGGGGGCGGACCACCTCAGGGCATTCCCCGTTGCGGAGACCACTCTCACAAAGGAGGAGGCCGAACGGCTCTTCGGCGCGTCCACGGTGACTGAGAGGCTGAGGTATGAGGGCAAGGAGATGCTGGTGAAGTGGTCGGAAGAAATCAGCGCTGTGAGTGATTCCGCTGAGTTTTGCAAGTTCGTCACCATGAGCATGGCCCTGCCTGTTGACCACATCGTGGATCTCCTAGTGGCCGCCACCGGACGGGAATTCACCCCGGACGAGACAATGCGTATAGGCGAGCGTGTGGTCAACCTGGAGCGCCTCTACAACGTAAGCCTAGGTGTGACGGGCGAGGCTGACACAGTGCCTGAGAGGTTTCTGAAAGAGCCCCTTCCCGACGGGTCGGCAGCTGGAGAGATCTTTGATCTCAATGCCGTGCTCCAAGCGTACTACAGGTCCAGGGGCTGGGACAAGAATGGGGTTCCGTACCAGGAGACTGCCAGGAGGCTGGATCTGGACAGTATCCCCTGGGGAGGCACTCTGTGAGGCCCGAGAGAGACAATGACAGCGAGGAGGAGATCGTCGTGATACTGCCGTCGGAAGCGGAGAAGCTGCTACTGCCCGTGGAAAGACCCGGCAAGTTCGTTCCTGATGAGTACGACATAGAGGTTGCAGACCTCGTCAAACCCTGGAAGGAGGTATCGGCAGCGGACATAGGCATTCTGGGTGTTCCCTTCGACACTGGCGTCATGATCCGCCGGGGGTGCCGCTTTGGTCCCAAGGGCATCCGGGAGGCCCTGGTGTTCTCCACCAGTTACGAGCCTGGCCTGGACGTGGACCTCTCCCATGGCATCACCTTAGTGGACTTCGGCGACGTGGATTGCCTTCATACCGATGTGCTCGGGACCCACCAGCGGATCGAGACCGTGGTCACCGAGATATTCAGGCTGGGAGTGAACCCAGTGATCCTCGGAGGCGACCACAGCATCACCTACGCTACCGCTAAGTCACTTATGAACACCACCAAAGGCAACATCGGCCTCATAATGATCGACGGGCACCTGGACGTGCGCATCTCTCACCACGGGGAGGTGTCCAGCGGCACGCCTTTCCGCCGTCTCCTGGAGGTTCCCGGCGAGCCCCTCAAGGGGAAGAACCTGGTGGAGCTGGGGATCAACGGCTGGCACAACTCCAGGTTCTACCGGGAGTACTGTCGGGAGAAGGGTGTCACCGTGATACCCGCCCGCCAGGTGCACCAGCGGGGGATAGAAGCCGTAGTCCAAGAGGCCCTGGACAGGGCCTCCGAAGGGACTCAGGCCATATTCCTCAGCATCGACATCGACGGCCTTGACTTCGGCGCGGCGCCTGGGACTTGCGCTCCCAACCCTGGAGGGCTCACCTCCTTCCAGGCCTTGGAGGCCACGTGGCTCATAGGCCGGCATCCGCTGGTCAGGGGGATGGACATCGTGGAGGTCGCCCCGCCACTGGACGTGCTTGGCCTCACCTCTATGATGGCGGCTTCCCTAGTCATGCAGTACATAGGTGCCACCAAAGCGAAGCTGGACCGGGCATAACCGGCCCGGCATGGCAATGGTCCCGCGCTAGAGAGGCGGAATCTTGCGAACGAGTGCCCCTGGCCCCACCTCGGGGGTACCAGGGGAGACGCAGTGGAACGTGCGGGGCGCCCAGACGCCCACAAGGGGGACTGGTAATGCTTCTGGACCAGATCATTAACGGGCTCACCGTCGGCAGCGTATACACTCTGGTAGGGGTGGGTTACACCCTCATCTACGGTGTCCTTGGACTCATCAACTTCGCCCACGGTGCCATCTACACTGCCGGCGCCTACTTTGCCTTCACCCTCCTGGCCACCTGGAACACCGGATTCACCCTGGCCTTCCTTCTGGCCATGGTGTTAACCGCTATTCTCGGAATGGTGGTGGAGAAGGTGGCCTACTATCCCCTCAGGCACGCCCGTCTGGATTGCCAGGTTATCAGCGTGTTCGGAACCGCCATCGTGTTGGAGAACGTTATCATGCTGGTGTGGGGGTCCAAACCGAGACCATTTCCCGCGGACATCCTGGCCTCCACTGTCAGAGTGGGTAGTTTCACGTTTTCCATGATACAGCTGGCCATGTTCGCCACAGCCCTTGGCACCATGGTTATCCTGTACTTGCTGGTGTACAGGACCAAGGTGGGCATTGCCATGAGGGCCTGCAGTATGGACAACGAGACGGCCAACCTGATGGGTGTGGACATAGAAAGGCTCAGGCTTGGCACCTTCGCGCTCAGCGCGGCACTAGCGGCAAGCGCGGGCACCCTCATAGGCATCTATTACCGGATGGTTTCCTTCAACATGGGACTCAGCGTCGTCATCAAGGCCTTCGTGGTTGCCATCACCGGCGGCATCGGCAACATCGTGGGGGCGTTCTTCAGTGGTTTGGTGCTGGGCCAGATCGAGAGCCTCGGTGCCGCCTACGTGTCCTCGGGCTACCGGGACGCCTTCGTCTACGTGGTCCTGATCCTGCTGCTTCTGTTCAAGCCGGGCGGCCTCTTCGGCAAACTGACCCAGGAGAAAGTGTAGAGGGGGGGCGCGATCAGATTTGAACACCCTGGGAAGCGCGAAAGCGAGCACCGCAGCCTCCAGGATGCCGTACCTCTGGGGTCTCCCGTTGCTGGCCCTCCTGGTGCTGCCCATGACCATATCCAGTCCCTACGTGCTCCACGTCATAGTGCTCGTGGGATACTACTCCGCCGTGGCACTGAGCCTGGATATCATAGCCGGGTTTCTCGGGGAACTTTCCTTCGGCCACGCCGGTTTCCTGGCAGTGGGTGCCTACACCGGTGCTCTCCTCACCCTGAAGGTGTTCACGGGGTGGTGGGGATTCTGGTTGTCCCTCCCCATTGGGGGCCTCATGGCTCTCGTAATGGGGATAGCCATCGGCATACCCACCCTCAGGATCAAGGGCCACTACTTCTTCATAGTGACCATGGGTTTTGGCGAGATCGTCCGCTTTATCCTGTTGAACTGGATCTCCCTCACCCGAGGGCCGCTGGGGCTTACCGGGATCGCCTCACCCCAGATAGGCACCTTTATGTTCCGGGAGAGGAGCCACTACTACTACCTGATCCTGGCCCTTGGCCTCGTAACCTTAGTGGCGGTGAGACGCCTCCGGAACTCATACATAGGGAGGGCCTGGGTGGCCATCCGAGAGAACGACCTGGCTGCTGAAACCATGGGCGTTAATCTCACCTACTACAAGGTCCTGGCTTTCCTGGTGTCGGCCTTCTTCGCGGGTCTGGCGGGCGTGTTCTTCGCCCACTACCTGAACTACCTGCACCCCAACAACTTCGTTGCCCTCGAGAGCATCATGATCCTGATGATGGTGATCCTAGGGGGCCAGGGCACCATATGGGGGCCAATCGTAGGTGCCGTCATACTGGTGGGCGCCCAGGAGATCCTGCGGCCTGTGGCGGAGATGCGGATGCTCTTCGTAGGGGTGCTGATGGTGGTTCTGATGGTGTTCCGGCCAAACGGCCTGTTGGGAAGACGCTGACACAGGTCCAAGGCAATAGGGAGGTGAGCGTCATTGTCGCACGATCATCTGCTGGCAGGCTTTCAGGTGACCCGGCATTTCGGGGGCCTTCTCGCCGTAGACCACGTGGACTTTCACGTGGACAATGCAGGGGAAATTCTCGGCCTCATCGGCCCTAACGGCGCCGGCAAGACCACCCTCTTCAACCTCATTTCCGGAAATATCAAGCCTACCTCCGGCCGCCTGGAGTTTGAGGGCAGGGACCTCATCCCCATGCCTGCCCACAGCATGGCCTCCATGGGGATCGCTCGTACATTCCAGAACATAAGGCTGTTCGGGAGCATGACAGTTCTCGAGAACGTACTCCTGGGGATGCACTGCACCTTCAGAAGCGGGTTCTGGTCAGTGCTGCTCAGGAAGGCGCGCTTCGCCACGGAGGAAAGCGACAGGGTGAAGAAGGCTGAGGCCCTCCTGGAGTTCCTGGGGCTCCAGGCAATGAAGAGGGAGCTCGCCCGGAACCTCCCCTACGGCATGCAGCGACGACTGGAAATAGCCAGGGCCCTGGGGACTGGCCCCAAACTCCTGCTGGTGGACGAGCCTACTGCCGGGATGAACGAACAAGAGACAGTCGCCCTGATGGATTTCATCCGCCAGATCAGAGACCAGTTTCGTCTCACCATCTTCCTTATCGAGCACAACATGAGGTTCGTAATGGGCCTGTGCGAGCGCATAATAGTTTTGAACAACGGAGTCAAGATAGCGGAGGGCGTTCCTGAGGCTATCCAGAACGACAGCCGCGTGATCGAGGCCTACCTTGGGAAGGGGGCCGCGTGATGCTGAGTCTCGAGGGCGTGCGGGCAGGATATGGTCCCCTCAACATCCTGAACGACGTGAGCCTGGACGTCATGCAGGGAGAGGTAATCACCCTTCTTGGTAACAACGGGGCCGGAAAGACCACCACCCTGAGGGCCATTACCGGGCTTCTTCCGGTGAAGAAGGGACGGGTCACCCTTGAGGGCCAGGACATCTCCCACCTGAAGCCCCACGAGATCGTGAGGAGGGGCATATCGTGCGTTCCGGAAGGCAGGAAGATCTTCTCGAAGCTCACGGTCACGGAGAACCTCATCATGGGAGCCTACCTGAACAGCAACAGGCAGGCCACACAGGATACCATGGACAGGGTGTTCCAGATCTTCCCGGTGCTCCGGGAACGCAAGAGGCAGATGGGCGGCTCCCTCAGCGGTGGTGAGCAGCAGATGCTTGCGATAGGACGCGGCCTCATGGCCAAGCCCAAGGTATTGTTGCTGGACGAGCCCTCCATGGGACTGGCGCCAAAGCTGGTGGAACTCATCTTCCAGATCGTCAAGGAGATAAACCGGGGGGGTGCGACTATCCTGCTGGTAGAGCAGAATGCCCGTATGGCCTTGAGCATCGCCCACAGGGGCTACGTGATGGAGTCCGGCACCATCCGAGCCTTGGGCCGGGCAGAGGACCTTAGTGGAGACGAGGGGATCAAGAGAGCCTACCTTGGCACTGCGGATTAGCGGACACCAAGACCGAGGAGGGAGGTGCATGGAAAGGCAGGGGAAGATGGCGACCCAGGAGTTAGGAGACAAGAGACCGAAGGAGGGGAGAAAGACATGCTCAGAACGAATCTTCACAGAGTACTGGCACTTGGCCTATCAATACTGATCATCACGGCTCTAGCGGGATGCGGTGGAGGGCAAGCCACCCAGCCCACGGACACAGGGGAGAAGCCCGCGGAGGCTGAGACCTTCAAGGTTGGCCTAGGCGCCTCCTTCACGGGTGACTACGCTGTCTACGGTCACTATCACTACAATGCAGCGAAGCTTGCGGCGGACGAGATCAATGCCGCCGGTGGCGTTCTCGGCAGGAAGATAGAACTGGTCAAGGGTGACGACAAGGCTGATCCCAAGGAAGCCGCCAGCGTGGCGCAGAAATTCGTGGCCGACAAGGACGTAGTGGCGGTACTAGGGCACATCTTCAGCTCCACCAGCCTTGCCGCCGGGCCTATCTACCAGCAGGGAGGGCTGTCCTCCATAGTGGTTCTGGCGTCAAACCCGAAGGTGCCCCTCGTGGGTGACTACATCTTCCGCATCAACGTTCACGACGGGATTGCCGGGTCCCAGACCGCCGAGTACGTCGTCAAGAGCATGGGCAAGAAGAGGATCGGTATACTGGTGGACAACACCGACTACTGCATCGGCTTCAAGGACGCCTTCGTGGCCAAGGCCGAGGAACTGGGGGGCAGCATCACGGACGTGGAGTTCTACATGGGCCAGCAGGATAAGGACTTCAGCGTTGTCCTGAGGAAGCTCCAGGAGAAGAACCCCGAAGTGGTCCTATTATCCTCCTACCACACGGAGGGGGCCCTCATTACGCAGCAGGTGCGCCAGATGGGCTGGGACGTCCAGCTCGTGGCCCCGGACGCCTGTGCCACGCCGGACTACCTGGAACTGGCGGGTGCGGCCGCAGAAGGCGCCGTGCTAACCACCTACTTCCACAGGGACGTGCCGGATCCCAAGGCACAGGCACTGGTGAAGACGTACGAGGAGACCTTTAACGAAGAGACCTTTGTAAGCGTTCCCTACACCTACGACGCCATGTACGTGCTGATTGCCGCCATCGAGAGGGCCGGGTCCTTCGACAGGGCCGCCATCAGGGACGAGATCGCCAAGACAAAGGACTTCCCTGGCGTCACAGGGTCCATCACCTTCGACGAGGACGGTGACAGGCCCGTAGGCTGGAACATCGTGCTGGATGTCAAAAACGGCGAGTTCGTGATAAGGGATATGATCATGGGCACTGAGTGATAGGATGGCGACGCCTGCCGGGGGGCTTGGCTTCCCCGGACAGGCTGCGGCCTGAGCAGCGACTCCCTTGAGTCCTACCGGAGGAGCGAAGGGCACAGTGATACTGGAGACGGATCTCCTTGTGCTGGGCGGGGGCGGCACCGGTGCCAGGGCTGCCCTGGCGGCCGCTGAGGAGGGGCTGGCGGTTACCCTGGTCTCCAAGAACCCGCCGGGCCGCTCGGGCAGCACGGCTTTGGCCTTCGAGACTATGCAGGCAGCGCTCGGCCCCGGTGATTCTCCCGAGCTTCACTGCCATGACACCTTCACTTGCGGAAGGAGCTTGAGCTACCCTCATCTGGCGCGAGCCCTGGCCGGTGATGCCCCCGGGAGGGTCAAGGACCTGGCTGACCTCGGGGTGGACTTCAAAAGAGACCTGTACGGGCGGATAACCCTCATCCACGAGCCCGGGCAGACCGTGAGCCGATCCTGCTTCATAAACGGGGGTGGCTCGCAGCTCATGAAGGTGCTGGTGAGGGCGCTTTCCCGGGCTGGGGTGGAAGTACTACCTGACGTTGCCTGCCTTGAGGTTGTGCTGTGGGACGGCAGCGTGGCAGGGGCCGTCCTCCTGGACCTAGCCTCAGGAAACGTCCTGCCTGTCAAGGCGGGGGCAGTGATCCTCGCCACGGGAGGCTACGGGCAGCTGTGGTCCATGACGGACACCGCCGTAGACACCACGGGTGACGGGGTGGCACTGGCCTACCGTGCTGGCGCCACCCTCACTGACCTGGAGATGGTATTGTTCTACCCCACTGCCGTCGTGCACCCTCACTCCTGCAAGGGGATGTTGATACCGTACGAGGTGTTCCTGGACCCCGCCGGGCTTGCAGGGAGACTTCTGAACTCCGACGGGACACCACTGGACACGAGTCCACTACCCACCCGGGACACGCTGGTGTCCATGATGATGGCCCAGTTTCACCAGGAGAAGGCGACACCCAACGGAGGTTTATGGCTAGACCTTGCCTCTAGCCCGCTGACCCATGGCCGAAAGCAAGAACTGATGGCCCAGCACCTGCCCCGGGCATACATTCGCCACCTCGGTGCCTTGGGAGTGGATATCCTGGAGAGCCCTGTGGAGGTTTCTCCCATGGTCCACTACAGCCTGGGCGGGGTGCTCATTGACGAGAATGGGTTGACGACGGTGCCTGGTCTCTTCGCCGCGGGGGAGGTGGCGGGCAACGTACACGGCGCTAACCGACTCTCCGGGAACGCCCTCACCGAGACGCAGGTGTTCGGCTACAGGGCGGGAAAGGCCGCCTCCTCGTACCTGAAGCCCCTGCGGGCGGCAACAGGCGAGGACATGGTCGTTCGGGCAGCGAGGGGCTGGCGGGAGCGGACACTGGGCCTCCTTGCCCCCAAGAGTGGCCAGCTGCGCCCCCACGAGATAAAGGCGGCCCTGAAAGCGGAGGCGTGGAAGCACCTGGGGCTTGAGCGGAATGACGGCGGTATGAGGGCGTTCCTGGATTTCCTGGAGGACGCCAGCGGAAACCTTGGACTAATGGGCGTCCTAGAGGGGTTGGACACGCCCTACCCTTATCCCCTGCTGGAGGCCCTGGAGGTATCCATGATGCTGGAGACATCGAGGCTCGTAGCCCTGTCCGCCATAGCCCGAGAGGAAACCCGGGGGCACCATTTCCGCTCCGACTACCCAGATGCGCTGGAGGAACCCTCCCACACCCAGGTGTCTCCCCAGGGGGAGGGCTCCGTGATAAGGAGGGCGGTCCTGTGAACGACCCGAGGCTCCCGCCCCGTCACTCCGACACCATCCGGCTCACCGTACGCCGGCAGGGGGCCACGGCTGACGGCCCTCAGGCCTTCGAAATCAGGGTGGAGGAACCGGTGACCCTGCAGGAGGCCCTGGAAAGCGTCTACAAGCATTGCGATGAAACGGTGGCCTTCAGGCACTTCACCTGCAGGCGAGGCATATGTGGGTCCTGCATGGCGCTCTTGGATGGCAGGGTCGTAATGGCCTGTGAGGAGTTGCTTTTCCCCGGGCGGGAGTACTCCGTGGCCGCGCCGCCCGGAAAAGAGGTCATCCGAGATCTCGTCTTTAAAACGCGACCCGGCTGAGGCAAGGGGTCGCTGGGCGGCACAATGGCTCGCTGAGGAGGTGATGGCGGTGTCCGAGGATACCTTCTGGGGCGTTGATCTCCTCATAAGGAACGCCCGGATCATGCGAGATGACCCTTTCGAGAACAGCGTCAGGGTGGATGTGGGAATAGTCGGTGACAAGATAGCCTTCGTGGACAGCCTCCACGACCATGAGACGAAGCCTGGCCGGGTCCTGGACGCCAGGGACCGCTTTCTCCTGCCAGGTCTTGTCAACGCCCACACCCATTCCTACGGTAACCTTTTCAAGGGGATGACGGATCGTCTTCCTCTAGAGGTATGGATGCTATTCGCACTGGCGGCCAGAGGTATGACGCCCGAGGAGGCCCACGCCAGCGCCCTCCTAGGGTGTGTCGACCTGATAAGGAGCGGGGTCACCACCGTCCTGGACCAGATCACTCTCCCGCTGGAGGGTCTGGACCGGGTGGGGCAGGCCTACCTGCAGGCTGGCCTCCGGGCGTTCCTCTCTCCCATGGTCAGTGACAGGCCCTACCAGGCTACCCTCCCTATCAGTGAGGGGGACCTGCCCGGGGAGCTGCTGGAAGACTTCAACAGGGGGGCCAACACAACCGAGCAGGCAGTGGGGCTCTGCCGAGAGGTCGCCACCCTCTGGAAGCGGGGGGAACTCAGAGGGTTCTCCGGGGTACACCTGGGGCCATCGGGGCCCCAGCGGTGCAGCGACGCGCTCCTGGTTTGCCTGCATCAGATGGCCGTAGAGATGGACCTGGGAGTTCACACCCACCTGTTGGAGACCCGGATCCAGCGGGACACGGCCCACGCCTTCTACGGGCAGAACATGCTCCTCCACCTGGAGGACCTCGGAATACTGTCTGACCGCTGGTCCTTCGCTCACGGGGTATGGCTCGCTGAGCCTGAGGCGCTTCGTCTTGGGGGCAAGCGGGGTGTCACCGTTGTCCACAACCCGGTCAGTAACCTGTTCCTGGCCAGCGGGATAGCTCCGGTCAAGAGGTTAATTGAGGCCGGGATCAACGTTGCGCTGGGCACCGATGGTGCTAACTGCGCCGGGAACCAGAGCATGTTTGAGGCCATGAAGATGGCGGCGTGCTTGGGCAAGGTGAGGGAAAGGGACCCGGACATGTGGCTTACCGGGACAGAGGTCTTCACCATGGCCACGCGCACAGGCGCAGGTATGCTGGGGGTGCCCGCAGGGGATATCGAAGCAGGCCAGAAGGCGGACCTTGTGCTCATGGAGGAGCGCCCTTGGTGCGTGCCGGAGAGCCACATAGTCAACCAGGTGGTGTACTCCGCGGGTGCTGGCGACGTCAGCGCTGTCGTAGCTGGGGGACGCGTGCTCATGGAGGAAGGCACCCTGCTCACCATCGACGAGAAGGAAACCTACGCCATGGCCCTGGAGGCGCTCAGATCTGTCCTGTCCCGGAACAAGGAAGCTTTCCGGCAGGCCGAAAGGTATTCCGGTGAACTCATGAGGGTCTACCGGCGTCTTGCCCATCTCGGAGAAAGACGGTGACAGCCGTGCCCCAGGGAGATCAGATCCGGGTGGTGCTGGCAGGCTGCGGGTACATCGCCCAGGCAGCCCACATACCAAGCCTTCTCATGACCGATGGCATGTGCCTTGCCGCCGTGGTCGACAGGCGGGAAAGGCTTGCGTGGGTTATCGGGGGGCGCTTGGGGGTCCCAGCTTTCACCAGCCTCCCCCAATGCCTGGACAGCGTCCAGGCTGACGCCGTTATCGTTAGCACCGGCAGATTCAGCCACCCAGCGCTCGTCACGGAAGCCGCGAACCGGGGCCTCCACGTGCTGGTAGAAAAACCGCTAGCTGATACCGTGAGGGACGCTAGGGCCATGACGGACTCGATCACTGGATCCGGCGTCGTGGCCATGGTGGGGTACATGAGGAGGTACGACGATGACTGTGAATACGTGCGGGAGACGCTCAGGACTGGAAGGCTGGGCCGGGTTCACGCGGCCGTTTCCCACTTCGAGCTGGGGCTTCCACCCCGGTTTGCCCGCTTTGACGGCGGGATCACCCAGGGCTCGGGTCCTCCGCCCATAGGCAGCCTCCGGGAGTCTCTCCTGGAGGAATCCATTCACCATATCAATCTCATGCGGTTCTGGTTTGGAGAAGTGTCCCAGGTGCTGTTTGTCCGGGGCGATCCGGACAGGGGCGTGTACGAGATGGTGTTCCTATCGGAGGATGGTGTACTGGTGACCCACCTGAACGTGGCCCTGATGGGCCACGGCGAGCAGGTCTGGGTATACGGGGACAGGGGTAACGTACATACCCGGCTCTGGTCTCCCCACTTTCCCTACCGTCACGCTGACACGGTGGTCTTCCATCTGGACAGTGGTACCGGGAGGGAGGAGAGGCCACTGATCCCTAGAATGAGCCCATACCTGAATCTCATGACGCACTTCAGGGATGCCATCAGGGACGGAGTGACCGTCAAAACCCCTGTTGAGGATGCGGTGAGAGACCTGGAGGCGATAGAAGAGGTGGTTTTGGTGGCTGGGGACATGGGGGCCGCTGGCGGAAGCGAGGGGGGGTAAGACGTTGACGCTGAGGTTTGGCATCCCGGGAATACCGCACGATACCTCCGCAGGCCTGGGCAGGCCCAGTGCCCGCTACGCGCCGGCCGAGGTGCGCAAGAGCCTCAAGTGGAACCTCAACCGCATCCAGGGAGACGGCATCTACGACGTGAAGACGGGCAGGACCGTCCCACTGGGAGGAGCAGGGGTGACGGGCCACGGCGATGTGGAGGTCATCGGCCATGACTATGTCCTGATGCTCGAGAAAACCGAGGTCCCGGTGCTACGGCTGCTGGAGAACGGCGTCATCCCTGTGATCATTGGTGGCGACCACTCAGTGAGCCTGCCGGGACTCAAGGCGCTTCACTCGGTCGCGGAAGGAGCCATGGGCATCATCCAGATGGACGCCCATCTCAACCTTGTGGATGACTCCCCGGTGCAGGGGCGTCTGTCCGGGAGCAGCGAGATCCGGAGGGCGCTGGAACTGCCCAGGGTTTCAGCGACTAACCTGGTCCAGGTGGGAGTGAGGGGCTACAACTACCCTGACCAGCTTGCCTACATCCAGGAGCAGGGAATTGACCAGATACCTGCCCCGGAGTTCAGCCGCATGGGACCGGGTGAGGCTCCGGAAGGACCCTTGAGGTGGCGACATCGCCGACAGGGTGTACTTCACGCTGGACATTAGCGCGCTGGATCCGGCCTTCGCGCCGGATCCGGCGCCGACGAGTCAGGAGGCCTCACGGCCCGGGAGGTCCTGGTGTTTGTGATGCTGGTGGCCCCTCACGTCTCGATCTTGGATATCGTCGAGGTGAACCCGATGATGGACTTCAGGGGCATGACTTCCGCGGTAGCGGCCCGGATCATCATGGACTTCGTGGTGCCGGTTATCAGTGCCCGGGCTCAGTGAGATCCCGTGAAGGGGTGTGACCAGGTGAGAGTTCAGTACGGGTGGCGGGCGAGGATAGGTCTTATCAACATAGCGTCAAGCGCCGTGATGGAGCCGGAGTTCTACGCCATGATCCCCGAGGGTGTGGCGGTGCTCACTGCCAGGGTCACTCTGGGCAAGGTGACACCGGAGGAACTGGCCTCCCTCTCGGAGAAGGGTGGCCAAGTTGAGGGGGTTACCAGGGCACTGGCAACAGCCAGACCGCACGTGATCACCTTTGGCTGCACAGCCGGGAGCTTCGTGAAGGGGCCCGGCTACGATCAGGGTATAGTCAGGATGATGGAGGAGGTGTCAGGGGGCATCCGGTGCACAACAACCACCACCGCAGTGGTGGAGGCCGCGAAGGCACTGGGACTCAGGCGCCTGGCTGTGGGGACCCCCTACATTGATGAAGTGAACGAGCGGGCAACACGGTTCCTTGAGGCTGTCGGCTTCCAGATCGTGAGTATGAAGGGCCTTGGGATAGTGGACGACTTCACCATAGGGGAGCAGACCTCGGCGACCGTGTACAACCTGGCCAGAGAGGTGGACGTGCCGGAGGCGGATGGTGTCTTCCTGAGCTGCACTAACCTCAGGGGTGCCGAGGTGATCCAGGCGCTCGAACTTGACCTGGGAAAGCCAGTAATCACTGCCATCCAGGCCACCGTGTGGCATAGCCTGAGACTGGTGGGGGTACGGGAACCGGTCAGGGGTTTCGGGAGACTGATGGAGATCTAAGCGTCCCCTGCCTTTCCTGCGGGGGAGCGGATGGGAGGAGTACCATGACAGGTTGCGGAGGGTCCCGGCAGTACCTTTCAAGAAGGGCCCTCGGGTTGCCTCCATTTGGGATCCGGAGGGTTTACGAAGAGGCTGTAGCCATGGAGCGACAGGGGGTTGACGTAATCCACCTGGAGCTAGGCAGACCCGATTTCGATACTCCGGCCCACATCAAGGCGGCGGCGATTGACGCCATCAACAGGGGTCAGGTGCACTACACGTCCAACAATGGTCTTCTTGAACTCAGGGAGGCGGTTGCCCGGAAACTCGAGAGGGAGTGCGGGCTGGAGTATGACCCCAAGAGCGAGATATTCATCACCGCAGGAGGGTCAGAAGCGCTCAATGTCACCTTCGCCGCGATCCTGTCGGACGGCGACGAAATGCTGCTTCCGGTTCCCTGCTACTCGACCTACCTGAACCTGCCCGCATTCCTTGGGGCCGAGGCCACAGCGGTGGTTTGCCTGGAAGAGGAGGGGTACCAGGTGGACACGGAGCGGCTGGAGAGGAGTGTCACCCCGAAAACCAGGGCCATCATGGTGAACTCGCCCTGCAATCCCACGGGGGCAGTGTGGGACCGGCGTACGATGGAAGGCCTCGCCCGGGTTGCCCGCGAGCATGACCTCCTGGTCATCTCCGATGAGGTGTACGAGTACCTGGTGTATGACGGGGCTCGGGCCGTAAGCCCGGCGGCCCTGCCCGGGATGCGGGAGAGGACCTTCATCCTGAACAGCATCTCCAAAACCTACTCGGCCACGGGCTGGAGAATAGGGTACGTGGCGGGGCCGGCCCACCTGATGGAGACCGCCCTGAGGGTCCACCAGCACAACGTGGCCTCCGCGAACACTTTCGCTCAATGGGGCGCCCTAGCCGCCTTGGAGGGGCCACAGGACGAAGTGTTCCACATGGTGAAGGCCTTCGACGAGCGCAGGCGCTTCCTTTACGGCGCCCTCAGTCAGATACCAGGAATGAAGTGCAACCGTCCTCAGGGGGCGTTCTACATGTTTCCCGACATCAGCGCCTACGGCGTGTCTTCCGAGGAGTTGACCATGTATCTCCTGAAAGAGGCTCACGTGGCGGTGGTGCACGGGTCTGCCTTCGGCGACGCAGGGGAGGGCCACATAAGGATTTCCTACGCAAGTTCCCTGGAGAGCCTTAAGGCGGCCGTCGGCCGCATGGCAGACGCCATTGAGAAGCTGTGAGAAACCAATATCTGAGATAGGGTGTGGTCTCGTGGGTCTGGGAGAGAGTATCGCTGTGCTTGGTGCCGGTAACGGCGGGTACGCCATGGCGGGGGACCTCGCCTCGAGGGGGCTCCCCGTGGCCTTCTACGAGCACCCTTCATTCGCGGAGGGCTTCGCGGAGACCCTGTCCACCGGGGGGGTTGTCCTCGAGGGTGCCCTCGGCACACGCTCATCTCGGGTGCACCTCGCCACCACTGACATCGGGGAGGTCATGGAGACCTCGTCCCTGCTCAACCTGGTGGTGCCCTCAACTGCCCAGGAGACCTTCTTCAGGGCCATGATGGCCCACCTCAGGGACGGCCATACGGTGGTGGTGTGGGCCGGGCGTTTCGGGTCACTGAGGCTCCTTCACCTCCTGAAGGAGTCCGGGATCCAGCGAGACATCACCGTGGTGGAGGCTAACACGCTGCCCTACGGGGTGAGGCGCTCCGGCCCCAATGTGGCCAGGGTGCTCTATACCTCCCTGAGGCTGTACCTGGCACCTGTGCCCCGATCCAACACCGGCAAGGTAATTGAGGAAATAGGTGCCCTGTACGAGGGTGCGCAGGCCTCCGACAGCCTTCTGGCTGCCGCCTTCAGCAACCCTGCGCTGGTCGTCTTCGGTATCGGGGCGCTCCTCAACGTAGCCAGGATCCAGCACACCAAGGGCAAGTTCTACCTGTTCGGCGAGGGCATCACCGAGGGCGTGGCTGATGTAATGGAGGCCGCGTACCGGGAGATGGAGGAGGTTGGCAGGGCCCTGGGGTTCTCGATCCCCGGGTACACAAGGGAGGAGTTCAGGGGACCCGCCAGCATCGAAGGGGTCAACTTCACCTCTCCCGGCGGTGTTGAGGACTTCGCGAAAATGGACGGACCCAGCACCGTGCGGGGGCGCTACATGATGGAGAACATCGGTGACGGCATTGTCCCCATTGCGCAACTGGCCAGGAGGGTCGATGTGGCCTGCCCGGTGCTGGATGCCGTGATCACACTGGGCTCCATCGTCTGTCAGGATGACTTCCTAAACAAGGGAAGGAACCTCAACAGGCTGGGCATGGGAGAGGCTAATCCAGCGGAGATCAGGCGCGTTTCCACGGAGGGTTTCTGGGCTCGCTGAAGAGGGAGGTGAGAGTATGCTTGTCCTGGAGTTCAGGTTGCCGTACGGTGAGAACCTGACCTTTCCCGCGAGCAAGGTCATCAACGGCGGTTACACGGGAAGGGACGCCGCCGCCGTGCAGGCCCACGTAGAGGAGCTCGAGAAGGAAGGGATCGCGCCTCCCCTGAGGACGCCCCTGTTCTTCCCGGTGCCTCGGGACAGAGTGACACTGGCCGCGGAGGTGGAAGTGGTGGGTGAAAACACCTCCGGGGAGGTGGAGTACGTCCTCCTGGTGTCAGGTGATGATCTATTTGTGACGGTAGCCAGCGATCATACCGACAGGACACTGGAACGCGTTGACATGCTTGCGTCGAAGGCGCTGTGCCCCAACGTGCTGGCACCCGTCGCCTGGAGATACGAAGAGGTCCAGGGGCACTGGGATGAGATCATGATCAGGAGTTGGATCGGAGAGGGCCGGCGTACGCTACGACAGGAGGCACCCCTGGCCGCCATCATGGCGCCTGGCGACTTGATGGCAGAGGTTGCCCGGAGCGTGAAAGGGCCGTTGGAGGGGGTGGTCATCCTGTCCGGAACGGTGGCTTCCAGGGGTGAGGGCTCGGGAGTGGCCGGGTTCTTCGAGTTCGAGATGGAGGACCCACGGCTTGGACGACGAATCTCCTGGGGGTACCGCATCACGAGGACCGACTGGTACCGGCCGTAAACAGACAGAAGGGAGGGTGCCAATTGCCCAAGCCAGAACTGGAGTTCTTCGACACCGACATGATACCGTGGCAGCCCGTGGAGGATGCTCAGGCCGGGATCTACGAGAAGATCCTCAGCAGGGACCCGGAGACCGGGTCCTACGCGAGGTTGCTGAAGTTCAACCCTGGATTGCGCATGAAGGAGACGCTGGTTCATGACTTCTGGGAAGAAGTTTACATCCTGGAGGGGTCCCTCATAGACCATGCGAAGGGTGAGACCTTCACCAAGGGGATGTACGCCTGCAGGCCGCCAGGGATGATTCACGGGCCCTACGACATCCCCTTTGGCTGTGTCACCCTGGAGACTCGCTGCTATGTGCGCGGCGAGAAGTAACGCCATCGGGAGGTGCAAGGCTTGCTGGAGGGCAAGGATATTCTGACCACTGAACAACTGACCAGGGAACATGTGGAGACATCCTGGCAGTAGCTGCCAGGTTCGATGAGGCTCTCAAGAACCGCTGGGTACTCAAGACTATGGAGGGCATGGTTATGGCTGCCCTGTTCTTCGAGCCCAGCACGAGAACGCGCCTGTCCTCCGAGAGCGCCATCCTCAGGCTGGGGGGCAGTGTCATCAACGTGGCCGATGCGAAGGCGTCGTCGGCGGCCAAGGGTGAAACCCTGCACGATTTATATCAACGCGAGGGGGCCGTGAAAGTGAATCCCACACTGCTCATGGTACCTATGGCCTTTGACGACACCCCGGATACCCGGATCGTTGAAAGAATGCGTGACGCAGCCTTGAGCCTGGAGAAGGCCGGGGCCAACGTGATCGCCCTGGAACCTGTCTCCAGTGCAGACGACGTCAACAGGTGCCATGAAGCCCTGAGGTGTGGCAGCGTTGACGGTGTGGTGCTTATCCTGGCTACCTGGGCCCTGCCACAGCTGGCCCTGAGGTGCGTGGATGCGTCCCGAGGGCTGCCCCTGCTCCTTTGGGGGTTCACCGGAATGTCGGAGGGACGGGACAGGCTGTCCACAGCCGGCATGATCCTCGCGGCGGCGCTGAGACCCACACTCATGGACCTCGAAGTGCCGCACCACTTCACATGGGGTATGCCCGGGCAGGAACCGGCTGAGGGCGACGTCTGGGCGTTTGCCAGGGCCACGGCTGCCATCTCCTTGGTGCGTGGCGCCCGCCTGGGGCTTCTGGGCTACCAGGCCATGGGCATCCACGCTGGTGCCCTGGATCCCGTACTCTTGAAGAGGGTACTGGGAGCAGACATCCACCACATCGATACCTCCGAGCTCCTGGCGCTGCTGGAGAATCCCCCCAGGGAAGGGGCTCCCGATGTGTCGTCAATGCTCGGGCCGGACCACGGCATCCCCCGGGAGACCCTGAACGCTCTGGACAGGATGACGGCTGCCCTGTACGCCCTGGTGGAACGACATGCCCTTACAGGTCTCACGGTCAAGTGCCACTTTGAACTCTCCCAGACCCTGGGGGTAGCGGCTTGCCTGCCCCTTTCCGTTCTCGCAGACCACCTGCCGGTGTCCTGCGAAGGAGACCTGCCCCTGCTGGTGACACAGGTACTGTGCCACGGCCTGTCAGGAGACCCTTGCGGCTTCGCGGACATCTATGACATCGACAGGGGCCATCTCGTGGGGGCTACGTGTGGGTACATGCCCGCTTCGTTCTGTGACGGCCCGCTGCGGGCGTCCCCCTGGACGGAAGGGTACGGGTTAGGCTTCGCCAACTCATCCCCTGTGAGAGAGTTTGACACCACCCTGGCCCGCCTGCAGCCCAGACGAGACCGATTCGTGCTGCACCAGTCAGACGGCCGGTGCGTGAAGATGACCGGCGGGTGGCGGGAGATCGGGTGCCCCCCCTTCGCGTCCACCGCAATCAGGCTGGCATCGCCGCTGGAACCCTTCATCCGGAACCTCCAGGGGCCCCACTACACCCTCACCGGGGCTGCCGTGAGCCCCGAACTTGGCATGGCTGCGCGGATGCTCAAGATAGATGTCCTCAAGGAGGAGGTGAACTAGGGGGTCAGCGAGGTCTTTGCCCGAGTACAGCACGATGGGAGGGAATACCGTGGCCGATGTGTTCTTGAGAAAAGCTAGCGGACTGGTACGTGAGGTTGCGGCAAAGGACGTGGTATTCTA
>JBFMCS010000021.1 GCA_040754315.1 Bacillota bacterium | reverse complement strand
CTGAGCACCTGGATTGGGCTGGTGTCGAACACCACCTGCGGAAATGGGCGGCTCACGCCGGGAGAATGTAGCATCCTTGCGTACAGCAGCGGAAATCCTGACGAAATGGAGAGCCCAATCCTACTGGAAAAACCAGCCCTGAGCCAAACAGCAAGAGATCCACAGCCAGCGGGTTCAGTTTCGCAAGAACAAATTCAATCGTACCCTTTCACGTCTATCAGAGAGAATTTACACCAACAATCCGGACTTGACCAAAGCTAAGGAGATGGTTGTTGATGAACTCGGAACCGTTATCTGAATCGAACCCTTTGACCTGAAACGGAAGACGTCTAAATACCTTCTGGAGGGCTTCAATACCCATTTCCTGGCCTTGTTCTTGACCGTGACGGTTTCCGTCCATCTCGTGGCCACGTCTACCACGTCAAGGGTCTGAGCATACTCCCCCTTGGCACTTCCACCGTCATGAGCCACAAGGTCTATCTCCAAGAACCCAGGCTCCGTGTCGTTCCAATCGGCGAAGGTCTTGGCGGGGATGTCGTTTTTCAGGAGGGAGCCGGGTTTAGTACCGGTCCGCCCCTTTAACTATCCTGAAAACCCGGGCCAGCGGGCATAAATGGGCACAAATATTCTGCCAGGCCCAGTGATTAACAGCCACCGCCTGTCTACAGGTAGCGTTTATTTACGGAAGCTAATCTGCAGCTTCCACCGTAACTTTGAGGCCAAGTGACTCTAACCGCTTGATGGAGTTCTTAATCACTGTATCTTTCTTGCGCCGGTCGAAGTAATCGGCTCCGAGTTCCAAATAGGGCTCATGTCTTTTCAAGATATGGTAGGCCATAACAAGTATGCTGTGACCGACAGCAACAGCAGCACGGTTACCGCCCGCAGCCACGCCTCCTTCCCTGAGGCCTTCCTTTGTAGCCGCATCTTAGAACCCTGGCAGCATAGGAGCGATTATAATCTACCAGTTCCATAAGATCGTCTAAGAGACACCCCTAGGCCTTCTTCGAAGCCCTTCGATACTTCACGGCCAACTCCCTCACCACAGCCCTCTTCTAGGCCAAAGTGAGCGCCACGGTTTCTTCTCCTCTCATGTTATGGTCATCTAGAGTTCGAACCATCCATGGCACCTCCCTTCTTCGAGTACTTTTTTGTCTTGATGCAATGACCTCATTTCGAGTACCTTTTGGTTGATGCAAGTCGATGACTTGACACTCTTTGCGAGGTTGGCTGCGATCAACTCGGAAGATCTACCTTCCACATGCGAGAAGGGTAGGCTCTTGAAGGCGGGCCTTCTCGCCTGTCCTATTTGAAACACACTTCCTCCGGTTCGTCTCTCATACCCCAATCCCTTCCATACACCGTCAACTAGTACCGGATTCCCCTCCCTCTTCAACGACATACTCTCCCGGTGCCAACACTTTTGAGGTTGCGGAATCGTGGGAACGGCTTAAGAGCGAAGCCGAGGTTCTGTAACAAGGGCAAGACCCAGGGAGTCGAGGGGGGCCCTGAACTCCAGTAAAACCCATCCACCGCCATCACCAGGACACTGCCTTAGCCAAGCGAATCTCTATGACCAAGCATAGTATTAGCAGCACTGTGTTACGGCAAAGGCCCTAAGGCCCGGTTCAAGTCTGGAAGACCCCCGTCTTTATACCACTGCGCGGCATCCTCATCCAGAGAACCTTCCCCTACCCATCTGGGGCTTCAACGGAGCGACAGGCTAAGATCCCCAAACACCACGCTGGCCTTTATGGTCAGGTGCTTCTCTCCTTCCTGGAAGGCAGGTGTCCTGTACACATACTCGCCAAAGGAGATGCTGCTCCCGTCGGGCATCCGGGCGGAAGAGAAGGCTGCATGCACCTCAACCCTGGCCGGGATCTCCTTGTCCAGCAGCAGGGTACCGTCGGCGAATATCACGTTGGCCTCCGAACGCCCGCTGCCCGGGTGCCCAGAGTAGTCGATGACGGCTTGGCCGAAGATGACGTTGTACGGGCCAGGGTCCGTGGTCACACGCAGGTTCCTCTCCCCAAAGAGCACCGTGTTCCTGTCCGGGGATACGTGGAAGCCGCCTACAAGTATGCTTATACCGATGAAGATGAAGAACACGGCGAACACTATCCTGAACACGGGCATGTTCATGTTGAACACCGTGTTCAGGATGGCCAGCACACCGATGACTATGAGCAAGAGACCCCAGAATGCGCCGGTGAAGATAAAGCCCATTCTCATCACCCTTCCCTCCCTGAGACACCCTGTCTCGGATGGATTAGGACAGATCCGCAAGGCCCCTCCTTCTTTGAAGGCCCCGCTTGGGCGGGGCCTTCAGGCTCAACTTGTCAGTGCTGTCACACCATCACCGGGCTTTACCTTGCCACCTTCCAGAACCCGCACGAATATGCCCTCCCGGGGCATTACGCAGTCCCCAACCATATGGTACACTGCGCACTTGGTATGGCACACCTTCCCGATCTGGGTGACCTCGACCAGGGCCTCCCCTATCCTCATCCTGGTCCCGACGGGCAGGGACGGCAGGTCGATCCCCTCCGTGGTGATGTTCTCGGCGAAGGCCCCCGGGGCCACATCCAGCCCCTGGGCTTTCATGCGATCGATGCTCTCGAGGCCGAGGAGGCTCACCTGCCGGTGCCACTTCCCGGCGTGGGCATCACCCCTGATACCCCATTCCTTGTGCAGATCAACCTCGGGCACGGCTTCCTTCTGGGTCTGCTTCTTCTCGCTGACGCACACTGCAACTACCCTGCCAGGCACTGACCGCACTTCCTTCCTAGCGTCCTACGTAGTCCGGGAGGAGCATGGGTGAACATGCCTTGCCCAGACCGGCTCCCTCCAGCTCCTCGTCGAAATCCTTGATATGATCAAGGCTGGGCTTGCCCACCCGGATGCCAGCAACCCTCTCAGCGGCGTGACGGCCGGCCCTCCTTCCGAACACCAGTATGTCCAGAAGGCTGTTGCCCATGAGACGGTTCCTCCCGTGGATCCCGCCGGCGGCCTCTCCCGCGATGTAGAGGTTAGGGATCTGGCTGCTCTGGCCGAACTCATCTATCTCCACCCCACCGTTCTGGTAGTGCAGGGTTGGGTAGATCAGGATGGGGTCCACGCTCATGTCTATCCCGAACCTCTCATACTGGCGGAACATGGCGGGCAGCTGGGCCTTCACGGTGCCCGGTCCATGAATGAGCTCTATCATGGGGCTGTCCAGCCACACACCAGGCTGCCCCGTAACTGTTGCAAAGCCCTTCTTCCTCTCCTGGCACTCCCTGATAATGGCCGAGGACACGGCGTCCCGGGTTTCCAGGGGGAACACGAACTGCTCTCCCTCGGCATTCACCAGCTGGGCGCCAATGCCCCGGACCTTCTCCGTTACCAGCTGCCCCAGCATCTGCTCGGGGAAAGCCACGCCAGTGGGGTGAAACTGGGTGGCATCCAGGAACACCAGCCTGGCGCCGGCCCTGTAGGCCATGACAAGGCCGTCAGCAGTGGCTCCGTAGTGGTTGCTGGTGGGGAACCCTGACACGTGGAGCCGCCCGAAGCCTCCAGTAGCCAGGATGGTGGTCTTGGCTCTTACCACCATACCCTCTTGGGTTTCCATGTTCTTCAGGACCGCGCCAGCGCACTTGCCCTCATCATCCAGGACGAGTTCCAGCGCAGGGCAGAATTCTATCACCGGGATGCAGCGGTTCCTCATCTCGTCCCTTAGTGTCCTCATGATCTCGGCCCCGGTGTAGTCCCGGGCGAAGTGCATCCTCTTCCGGGAGGTGCCACCCCCATGGATGGTCTGCATGGTGCCATCCGCTTCCTTCGAGAACATGCAGCCGAGGTCCTCCAGCCACTTGATGACCAGCGGCGCATCATTGGTGAGGGCCCTTACCAGTTCCGGGCGGTTTGTAAAGCCACCACCCCCTATCACATCCAGGTAGTGGATGACAGGGGAATCGTTGGGCTTATCCGCCGCCTGGATGCCTCCCTGGGCCATCATGGTGTTGGCGTCTCCCAGGCGGAGTTTTGTCACCAGGAGCACTTCGGCCCCGATCTCGTGGGCGGTGAGGGCCGCAGAGGCCCCCGCGCCGCCACCGCCTATGACCAAGACGTCCACATCGTACTCGGGCGCGTCCAGGGGCACATGGCCGGCGTCGATAAGGCTCCGGGCCTCCAGGAGGTCCACCATCTCGTGGGGCATCCGGTCCCCCGCGCTGGGCCCAACCCTCACGGGCCTCTGGGTGTCTTCGCGGTAGTCCGGGTGGAAGCCCTTGAGGAGGGCGTCCTTCTCTTCCGGTGCCAGCCGCGGGTGCTTCTCCTCAAGCCTGCGCGCGCGGGTCTCCTCCACCTTGCGGATAGAGGCGCGCATCTCGTCGGTGTACACCTAGTCTTCCCTCCTCAGGACTCAATGTCGCGAGTGTTGTAGAGCTCTTTCAGCTCATCGATGCTCATGTTGGCCATCCTGTCCAGCTCCTGGTCGTATTTTCTACCCTCGATCTCACGGACCCGTTCCGCCAGGTGGCCGGCCGGGGGCGCTATGTACCTGGAATAGAGGCGCCTGGCAAGGATGGCCACGTTGTACTGGACCTCCTCCGCAGGACACCGGGAGGCGCAGAGGCCGCACATGATGCAGTCGAAGGATATGCCCGCGACCTTGGC
Source organism: Bacillota bacterium (assembly GCA_040754315.1). NCBI lineage: Bacteria > Bacillati > Bacillota > Bacillota bacterium. The sequence continues at coordinate 13,968 of JBFMCS010000021.1, read as the reverse complement.
TATGTCACCGCGCATGGCCTTGGCCATGTAGTCCATGACGTCGAGTCCCTGGGGACAGGCCTTGGTGCAGGTATTGCACCCGACACACCGGGGGAGCTCAGGGTACAGCTGCACCAGGGTGGCCAGGTTGGGTTTGAGTTCCTCCAGGTTGTAGAGGGCCTTGTTCGCAGGGTAGAAGGGGATCTGCGTGAGGTGCATGCCCTCCTCCACCACGGTCTGGCAGGCAAGCCCGACCTTGAGCCTGTAATCACCCTGGGTACGGAATACTGTGCCGCAGGCCCCGCAGAACCCGCCCCGGCACCCGGCCCCTCTCACCAGGCGGTAGCCTGAATACTCCAGTGCCCTCATGATGGTGAGGCCCTTCGGAACCTCATAGCGCTTCCCCATTATGTAAATGGTGCTCATCTCGGGGGCAGCGCTGTCTATGACAGCTTCGGGTTGAGCCATTTCTCTTCCCCCTTTGGCCTCAATATTCCTGAGGCATCTGCCTCAACTGCTCGCAGGTGAAGACGGGGCCGTCCACACAGACATACTTCTCCCCGATGTTGCACCTCCCGCACTTGCCTATCCCGCACTGCATTTTCAGCTCCAAGGTTGTGACTATCTGGTTGTCCCTGAACCCCAGTTTCTCCAGGGACTGGAGGGTGAACTTGATCATGATTGGCGGACCGCAGGTGACGGCTATGGTGTTTTCCGGGGACGGGGCAAGTTCCTCCAGGTAGTGAGGGACCAGGGCAACCGCGCCCTTCCAGGAGTCATCCCCCATGTCAACTGTGAGGTGAACCCCTGCATCCTCCCCCTTGGGCCAGTTGTCGAAGATCTCTCTCTTGAAGCACAGGTCCTGAGGCGACCGGGCCCCGTAGAGGATGTCAACCTTCTGGAAGTCTCTCCGGGTGTCCAGGCAGTAGTTGATCAGGGATCTCAGTGGTGCAAGCCCTATGCCTCCACCGATGAAGAGCAGGTTCTTGCCCTTCCACTCCTCAACGGGGAAGGAGTTGCCGTAGGGACCTCTCACCCCTATCTTGTGTCCGGGTTCAGCCTGGTGGAGGGCCCCGGTGACCCTGCCCGCCCGCTTCACGCTGAACTCCAGCGGGCCCTTCCTCGAGCAGGTGGAGGTAATGGAGATCATGGACTCTCCCACGCCGAATATGGAGAGCATTGCGCACTGGCCGGGACGGTAGGGGAAGATCTCACCGTCATCCGGCTGGACTATGAAGGTCTTGACGTCCTGGGCGCCTGTCTCCGGTATGATGTCCTTTATAGTGGCTATCGTGGGGATGAGTGGGTTTGGGCTCATGAGACCACCCCCTCAAGGCCGGTTATCACGCCGAGTATGTGGAGGCCAACCGGGCACTTAATGACGCAGCGCCCGCAGCCAGCACACTGGTACTCGCCGTAGGTGTCCACAAAGTAGTTGAGCTTGTGCATGAAGCGCTGGCGGACCCTCTCCTTCTTCGTGGGCCTGGGGTTGTGGCCTCCCGCCATGAGCACGAAGTCCTTGAACTGGCAGGCGTCCCATCCCCGCATGCGCTTGCCCCGGGTGCCCCTGGGCGCGTCGAAGACGGCGAAGCAGTAGCAGGTAGGGCAGACGAAGGTGCAGATGCCGCAGCTGTGGCACCTGTGGGAGAGTTCCTCCCAGTAGGGGTGGTCGAACAGGGGCTCCGTCTTGTGCTGGAGTCCTTCTACCGGTAGTCCCTCAGCCCAAGGTACCGGTGTCTCCTGGCAGTGGGCCCTGGCGTCCTCGCCCTGGCCAGCCGGAGCCTCTTCCGTGAATCCCTCCAGTCCTGCCAGGACCCTCTCTCCCCTTCCTGTCAGGGCCTGCACGTAGTAGGCCCCGTCTTTGGGGTAGAACATCACGTCCGAACCCCGCTCCCCGGCGGGAGAGCCTCCCATGGCCCGGCAAAAGCAGTAGGGGCCAGCCTCCTTGCAGGCCAGGCTCATCACCACCGTAGCGTCCCTGCGCCGCCGGAAGTTCTCGTCGGTAAACTCCCCTCCCAGGAACACCTGGGCGTTCATCTCCAAGGCCGCGGCGTCGCAGGGCCTGGTGCCGAAGACTACCTGGGGCGAGGCGGGAGCGGGCTCCTTCAGGGTGAGGTCCTCGTATCCCCCGGCGAACTCCAGGAGGGTGTCGGTCTGGGGATAGAGCACGTCCTTCAGGGTATTCTCTGGGTTTATGTATCCCTGGGCCAGGTCCTGGCCCTTCCATTCTGTGATAACGATGAGGCCGTCCTCCTTTACGGGGGCATACACCCGGGCCTCCCCGGCCAGTGCCTCCAGGCACTGCCTGATACTGCCTTGGGGTATCATCTTCATGCGGTTTCCGCCTCCTTGAGCCAGCCCTCTGGGTCATCGGGGCAGAACTTGCCCAGGGGCTCCACCTCCGACGGCCTGTGGGGCGCTGGCTCACCGAAGAGGTCCCTGATGTCCTTCATAAACTTTTCGTTTAGGAGCATGAGGGGTATCCCCACAGGGCAGGCCCTCTGGCACTCGCCGCAGGCGACGCAGCGGCCTGCCACGTGATAGGCCCTGGTAAAGTGGAACATGAACTGCTCGGGCAGGTCTGTGCTCCGGCTGAGCCACTCAGGTTCCCTCTCATCTAGGGAGCACACCGAGCAATTGCAGGCCGGGCACACGTTCCTGCAAGCGAAGCAGCGAAGGCACCGCTGGAACTGCCTGGCCCAGAACTCGTAGCGCTCGTCTGGAGAGAGGCTCTCCACCTGGGTTACCCCTGAGAAGTCCCTCTTACCGGCAGGCCCCTCCTGGACAGGATCGCCAAGGAGCACATCATAGACCCTGGGGGTGGGATCCTCGCAGGTGAGGCACTTATCCATGAGGCATCCAGCCTTGGCCAACCGGTGGCTGCCCCGGGTTGTCATCACCGCAACATGATCCTTTTCCACCTGGGCCGACACGGGTTCCTCACCGGTGACCTCCAGCACCTTGCCGGGGTCCACGATGCCGTGGCAAGCGATGCCGATGATGTAGAGCTCGTCCCGGGGTACCCGGTTATCCGCCATCAAACGCTCAAGGCCCAGGGCGTCACAGCCCTTGGCAACGATGGCCACGGGAGGGAGCGGCTCCCCTGAGAGTGCATCCGGGGAGACCGCCTCATCCAGCACGTACTTGGCAAGCCCGGCTCCGCAGAACTCGTTGAGCACGAGAGCCCCGGCCCTCTCGGGGTCCTTCAGGAAGAACGCCACAGGCCTTGCTGCCTCAAGCCCCTCGGTGTAGCCTATAAACAGCCTGGCCTTCCCGGTCTTCATGAGATCCTCGGCCGTCTTTCTCACTTGGGTTTGGTGTTCTCTCATGGCTCTTCCCTCATTTTCCTGTTAGGACCAAGCGCCTGGATGTCACGGGTCATCTCCTTAACCACCTGGGCAAACCGCGCGCCCTCGGCGGCGGATATCCATTCCACCCTGAACCTCTCGGGCTCTATGCCCATGTATCCAAGGAAGCGCTGGACCAGAGAATACCTGCGCCTTGTGAACAGGTTGCCGGAGGTGTAGTGACAGTCACCCGGGTGGCACCCTGCCACCAGCACGCCGTCGGCGCCCCTCTGGAAGGCCCGGATCACGAAGGATGGGTTAACCCGGCCGGAGCAAGGAACCCTGACGAGCCTGATGGAGGAGGGGTACTGCATGCGACTGGTGCCCGCCAGGTCGGCGCCAGCGTAGGTGCACCACCGGCAGGCAAAGCCCACTATCTTGGGCTGCCACTCTACAGGCATAGGGCTTCCACCTCCGCTAGGATCTGTTCATTCGTGAACCCCTTGAGGTTCATAGCCCCGTCACGGCAGGCCACGGTGCAGGCTCCACACCCCTGGCACAGGCCGGGGTTCACTGATGCCACCTGGCGCCTCACGGTCTTGCGGCCCACCCTTTCCTCCTTGGTCTGGGGCGAAATGGCCTGGTAGGGACATACCGGGACGCACCAGAGGCACCCCGAGCACTTGGCCTCGTCCACAACGGATACCAGTGGTTCCGCCTCCATCTCCTCCTTGGAGAAGAGGGCGATGACCTTGGACGCCGTCCCGGAGGCCTGGGCCACGGACTCGGGTATGTCCTTGGGGGCCTGTACCGAACCGGCAAGGTAGATGCCCCTGGTCATGGTCTCAACGGGCCTCAGCTTGGGGTGGGCCTCGTTGTAGAAGCCATGCTCATCGGTGGCCACCTTCAGCACCTGCGCCAGCTCCTTGGCTCCCACCCTGGACACGGCCGCAGTGGCCAGGACCACCAGGTCGGCGGCGATCTCCACGTTCTCTCCGGAGAGGGTGTCAACACCCTTCACCATCACCTTGTCGCCCTCCTGGTACACCTTGGAGACCCTTCCGCGAAGGTAGAGGGTGCCATCATGCTCGATGCCCCTCTGGACGAACTCCTCGTAGCCCTTCCCTCCGGCCCTGATGTCCATGTAGAAGATGTAGGCCTGCCCGCCAGGCACCTTGTGCCTGTAGAGCATGGCGTGTTTCGCCGTGTACATGCAGCATATCTTGGAGCAGTAGGGTTTGCCCTTGTCGGGGTCCCGGGAACCGGCACACTGGATGAACACCACTTCCTTGGGGATCCTCCCGTCAGAGGGCCTGCGGATCACGCCCTCGGTGGGTCCCGAGGAGGAGTTCAGCCTCTCAAATGCCAGGCCGTCAATGACATCGGGGTACTTGCCGTATCCATACTCGGCAAAACACTCCCTGGGCATGAGGTCAAACCCCGTGGCCACCACGATGGCGCCCACCTGCTCCTCCGCTATGGTCTCTTCCTGCTGGAAGTCCACTGCCTCCACAGGGCACACCTTCTCGCACACCCTGCAGCGGCCCTTCTCGAAGTAGATGCAGTGATCCTTGTGGATCACAGGGCGGTAGGGCACGGCCTGGGGGAAGTTCACCCCGATGGCCTTTAGAACCCCCATTCCCCTCTCGAAGTCGCTGGGGATCTTCTTCGGGCACTTCTCCTGGCAGAGCATGCAGCCTATGCACTTTTGCCAGTCAACAAAGGCGGGCTTCCGGGCTATTTTCGCCGTGAAGTTCCCGACATAGCCCGCGATCTCCCTGACCTCACTGTAGGCCATGAGCTTGATGAGGGGGTGGCGGCCAACCTCGGCGGTCTTGGGCGTGAGGATGCACGAAGCGCAGTCCAGTGTTGGAAAGGTCTCGGAGAGCTGCGCCATCCTGCCGCCTATGTTGGGCTCCCTCTCCACTAGGACAACAGGATAGCCGGCCTCCGCTATGTCCAGGGCCGCCTGCATCCCGGCGATGCCGCCCCCGATGACCAAGGCCTTCTTGGTGACGGGGATCCTCAGGGCTTCCAGGGGTATGTCCCTGCGAACCTTCTCCACCATGGCCCTGACTATCTCGATGGACTTGGCCGTGGCCTCCTCCTTGTCTTCATGCACCCAGCTGCACTGCTCCCGTATGTTCGCTATCTGCACCTGGTAGGGGTTGAGCCCTGCCGCCTGGGCGGCCTGGCGGAAGGTGGCCTCATGCATGCTGGGGGAGCAGGCTGCCACCACCACCCCGTCCAGCTTCTTTTCTTCTATGGCCTTCTTGATGAGGTTCTGCCCCGGGTCGGAACACATGTACTTGTAGTCCTCCGAGTGGACCACTCCGGGGATCCCTGCGGCCGCCTCCGCCACCCGCTTGACGTCAACGGTACCGGCGATGTTCAGGCCGCACCAGCACACGAATACCCCGATCCTCCGCAAATCAGTTCACCTCGGGTATCAGCATTTTCTCCCTCAGAAGCGGCCGGGGATCGACCTCGTGCGCGTCGAAGCCGCACACGTCCTCGCCGGCGCCCAGGGCCAGGGCCAGGAGCTGGCTGAAGTAAACCACGGGGAGAGTGCGGAACCCCGTGTCCTGCCTGGCCAGGGCACCCTGCTTGGCGTCAAGATTATAAAGACACATCGGACAGCTGGTCACCATGATATCCGCTCCAGCGCTCGAGGCAGACCTCAGGATGGACCTGGCCGCCGCCAGTGTCCGGTCCTCGGCGGGCACTGAGAGATAGGCGCCACAGCACTCCGTCTTGAAGGGGAAGTCTACGGGCTCGGCCCCCAGGGCCTTGGTGAACTCCTCCATGATGGTGGGGGACTCCACGTCATCGAACTCCATCTCCTCAGGGGGTCTGAGCAAAAGGCAGCCGTAGTACGATGCCACCTTGAGCCCCTCAAGGCTATGGATGATTCTCTGGGCGAGGCCCTCGAAGGTAGTGTCCTTCCTGATCACCTCGAGGAGGTGATACACGTGTCTCTCGCCCTGGTAGTCCTTCTCCACGAAGGCCTGGAGCTTGGCCCGGGTCTCCTTGTTCGTCTTCACCAGCCGGTTCGTCCTCCTCAAGACGTTCAGGCAACCGGAGCACAGGGTTACCAGGTCCGTGCCGGCCTCGTGGGAGGAGGCGAGCGTCCGGTAGGGGGATACTAGGTAGATGATGGCATCAGTAGCCAGGGGGAACACGGCGCCGCAGCACTGCCAGTCCTCCAGCTCCACCAGGTCAATTCCCATCTTCCGGGCGGCCTCTCGGGTGGACATGTCGAAGTCCCTTGCCTGCTGGTGCAGGGTACACCCTGGAAAGTAACTGTACTTCATAGGCCTCAACCTTTCCGGGCGGAAGGTGGTGCCCTCCGTCCTAGCTGTTGAACTTCCTGTAGCAGCTCACGATGGCCTGCTGCGGGGCCTTCGCCAGCACCTCCGGGGGCACATCGGCGGGCTCTAGCCGGTGGTAGCCCCTCCGGAGGAGTATGACCCGGAGCGCCTCCATGATCTTGGAAAGGTCCACGCCCTTTGGGCAACGAGCGGCGCAGGTGTGACACGAGGCGCACAGCCAGATGGCACTGGATCCCAGGGCCTCATCACCGGACCCCAGCTGGAGAAGGCGGATCACCCTGTGGGGAAGGGTCTCCATCTCAGACTCCAGGGGGCACCCGGCCGAGCACTTGCCACACTGGTAGCACACAGCCAGCCTCTCACCGCTTATCTCTTCGACCTTTTCTATGAGGTCGCTCTTGAGCTTCTCCCGGGAGATTCTCAAGGGAACCCTCCTTTCCTGTAGGAGGACTGGGCCGGGCCCAAGCCCGGCCCCTTGCTCAATTAGACTAGACGAAGAACTTGTTGGCCTCCTCCACCATGTGCTCGGTGTACTTCGCGACCCAAGCGGGGTCCTTGGGCAGCCTGGCGATGCCGGAGTCCATGGCCGCCTTGGCCACGTCCGCCGCAACCCTGGGGGCAACCCTCCGGTCAAACGCCGCGGGGATGACGTAGTCGGGTTTTAGTTCGCCCTCGCTGATGACGCTGGCTATGGCCTTGGCCGCGGCGATCTTCATGGCCTCATTGATGTCCTTTGACCTGACATCCAGGGCGCCCCTGAGGATGCCCGGGAACGCCAGCACGTTGTTGACCTGGTTGGGGAAGTCGGACCTCCCTGTGCCCACCACAGCAGCCCCTGCCGCCTTGGCCTCATCGGGGAAGATCTCGGGTACCGGGTTGGCCATGGCGAAAACGATAGCATCCTTGGCCATGCTCGCAACCATTTCCTTGGTGACGAGGCCGGGACCGGACAGGCCGATGAACACGTCCATGGCCCTCATTGCCTCGGCCAGGTCACCCTTGCGGTCCTCCTTGTTGGTCGCCAGGGCTATCTCTTCCTTGGCCCAGTTCATGCCCTCGGAGCGCCCCTTGTGCACGATTCCCACACGGTCCACCAGGATCACGTCGGCCACTCCCAAGTCCAGCATGAGCTTGGCCGACGCAATGCCGCCGGCGCCTGACCCCACGATGGTGACGCTGATGTCGGACATGTCCTTCCCTACAATCTTGAGGGCATTGAACATCGCGCCCGCCACAACCACCGCGGTACCGTGCTGGTCGTCATGGAATATGGGGATATCGGTCTCCTGTTTCAGCCTGCGCTCTATCTCAAAGCACCGGGGGCCGGAGATGTCCTCAAGGTTCACCCCTCCAAAGGTTGGCTCCAGCCACTTCACCAGCTGGACGATCTCATCCACGTCCTTGGTGTCGACGCACAGGGGGAAGGCATCCACCCCTGCGAAGCACTTGAACAGGATGCACTTGCCCTCCATCACCGGCATGGCCGCCTCCGGCCCGATGTCCCCGAGTCCTAGCACAGCCGTGCCGTCAGAAACCACAGCCACTAGGTTGGACTTGTTGGTGTAGTCGTAGACCAGGGCCTTGTCCTTGTGAATATCCCTGCAGGGTTCGGCCACACCAGGGGTGTAGGCCAGCGTCATGTCCCTCTTGTTGTTCACCGGAACCTTGCTGATGACCTCGATCTTGCCGATGAAGTCCTTGTGAAGCTTCAGGGCGTCTTCCCTCATTGACATGTCTCTTCCTCCCTTTTCTTTACCTGGCGTAGGCCTTGCGGCCCTCCACGTATATGTCGGTCCCAGAGGCGTCAATCCCTACCACCACAGGGAAACCCTCCACTTCCAGCCGGTAGATGGCCTCGGGACCCAGCTCGGGGTAGGCCACCACATCTGCCTTCTTCACGCACTTGGCCAAGTATGCCCCGGCCCCTCCAATGGCTAGGAGGTAAAGGGCTCCTTCCTTCTTCATTGCCTCAACAACATCCTTGGAACGAAACCCCTTGCCGATCATGCCCTTGAGCCCTATGCCAAGGAGGGCAGGGGTGTAGGCATCCATCCTGCCGCTGGTAGTGGGCCCGCAGGAGCCGATGACCTGGCCGGGCTTGGCGGGGCAGGGGCCTACGTAGTAGATGATCTGGCCCTTCAGGTCAACTGGGAGGGGCTCGCCCTTCTCCATGGTTTCCACCAGCCGCTTGTGGGCAGCGTCCCGCCCGGTGTAGATGACTCCGTCTATGAGAACCTTGTCCCCTGCCTCGAGGGAACGGATGGCCTCACCGGTCAGGGGAGCCTTGATCCTCTTCTCCACGGTCGTTCACCCCCTAAATGGTTGCTTCCGCGTGTCTTGCGGCATGGCACTGGATGTTTACGGCCGCTATCAGCGAAGCTATGTGGGAAGAGTAGGTCTCGATGTGCACGCCCAGGGCAGTGGTCCGGCCTCCGAGGCCCTGCGGCCCGATGCCCAGGGCATTGATGGCCTCCAGGGTCTCCTTCTCCAGCTGGGCGATGTGCTCCTTGGGGCTTGGCTGCCCCACTGGTCTCATGAGGGCCTTCTTGGCCAGGAGGGCGGCCTTCTCGAAGGTGCTGCCAACCCCCACACCCACGAGTATGGGAGGGCACGGGTTTGAGCCTGCCTTGTCTACTACCTCCACCACGAACTTCTTGACCCCCTCCATGCCCGCGGCTGGAGTAAGTCCCCGGGCCTGGCTCATGTTCTCCGAACCGCCGCCCTTGGGGGCCACCATGATCTTGACCTTGTCACCAGGGACAATGTCCGTGTAAACGATGGCTGGGGTGTTGTCCCCGGTGTTCTTCCTGAGGAAGGGGTCATCCGTCATGGACTTCCTCAGGTAGCCGTCGGAGTAGCCCCTGCGGACCCCCTCGTTGATGGCCTCCACCAGGCTGCCCCCGGTGAAGTGGACGTCCTGGCCCACCTCCATAAAAATCACGGCTGCCCCGGTATCCTGGCAGATGGGCATCCCCTCCCTGGCCGCAAGTCTCGCGTTCTCGATGATGACATCCATGATCTCCCGGCCGACCTCGGACTCCTCGTCTTCCTTCCCCTTCTCCAGGGCCGCCAGCACATCCTCTGGGAGCTGGTAGTTGGCCTTGATGCAGAGATCCCGGACCACATCCGTTACCTGGGACACCTGAACCTCCCTCACACTTGGTCCCTCCCCTCGTGCTTCTGTAAACAAACTTAGAACCGGCCTCCCCCTTGAAGCCGGTTCATCGCCTCTTCTGCCTCCGGGGTCATCCCCCGGTTGCCAGAGGCATGTAGGCTGCCGGCAGCTTCCGTTGAACCCGCTGGGTTCTTCGTCCGTGCCGGTTTAGACCTTTAGTCCCCGCGTGCGTCCGGGTTTTCCCGATAAGCCCTGAATTTTTCCCGGGCAATCTTCAGGGCCGTGATTATTGCCTTTTGTGCATTTCCATAGTAGCGTTTTTCCACCGCATTTACAAGGATGGCAAAGTCCTCGTCCAGGCGCCTGCCCTCAACCAGGTTGGCGAAGAACCGTCTCCCAACCTTAGTTGCCAGTGTACAGTCGGCGGCGATGATCTCCCCTGTCCTCGCCTTCACCTCAAGCCCGATACCCACCACCCTGAACATCTCGGTAGCGGTGATGCCTGCTGGGAGTTTGGCGTAACCGGTGAAGAAAAGGGTATCGCAGTGCTCAGCAAGACTCGCAGAACCCGGGTCTAGGCGGCCCAAGTTCCCATCCTCCCAACCTGTCGATTAGTCGTTCAGGTGTTTCAGACAATTCTACACCTTGGCCCCGGACTCCTCCTCAACAGCAAAGAAAAAGGGCAATAGCGCGGGGTCTACATCAAGGATACTAGTATCCTTCGAGGCCCTTCCCGACTTCTCCTTCTAACTTTCCGAGATAGATTTTCTAAACGGCCCTGCTGCTTCCTGGTCTCCGTCCCCGCCTACCAGAGTCCGGGGTAGAGGGGATAGGTCCTGTCAAGGACCTGTACCTCTCGGGCAGCCTGTGCTTTCGTGGCGGCGCCAGCAGGGTTCTTCAGGACCCGGGTTATGATCCTGGCTATCCTCTCCATGGCGTCCTCCGCCATGCCCCTGGTGGTGACCGCGGGCACGCCGATCCTTATGCCGCTGGTCACCATGGGCGGCCTGTTGTCAAAGGGAAGCGTGTTCTTGTTGACCGTGATCCCCACCTCGTCAAGGAGCCTCTCTGACTCCTTGCCCGTTATCCCACCGGCTCCAGGTCCACCAGCATCAGGGCTGTCCGTACCCCCGGAGACCAGGCGCATCCCTCCGGCCATCAGGCCCTCCGCCAAGGCCCTGGCTCCTGGTACTCCTTGAACCCCTGGGTTGATGCCTCCTTGAAGGCCACGGCCTTGGCAGCTATCACGTGCATGAGGGGACCCCCCTGGATCCCGGGGAACACCGACTTACCCTATCTTCATCTTCTCCTTGTATTGCTCCTTGCAGGACCAGGGCACCTCTGGCTTCCCTGAGGATCTTGTGCGTGGTGGTGGTTATAAAGTCAGTGTAGAGGGTTGGGTTGGGGTGTACTCCCGCAGCCATCAGGTCGGCAACGTGGGCCATGTCCACCTCAGAGGTGGACCCGGGGCACCCTCTCCCCTATCCTGGTGAGCACCTCGTGGGCGATGGTACCCATGCCGGAGGCTAGGTCATCTGCGGTGATGCGCTCATCCCCCTGGCGGCCCAGGAGCACCACGGTCTCTCCGAGGAGGTCCCTGGGATCCCCCAGGCTCCCGGGCACTCCCAGATCCAGCATCATCTGATCCATGCACACCCTGCCAATCACGGGAACCCTCTTTCCCTTCACCAGCACCTCTCCCCTGTTGGAGAATGCCCTGGAGTATCCATCGGCGTAGCCCACGGGCACCGTGGCTATAACCCTGTCGCCAGGGGTCCTGTGGGTTGAGCCGTAACCTATGAGCTCCCCACCGGGAACCACCTTCACCTGGACCGTCCGGGTCTTCCACTCCAGGCACGGCTCCAGCCTGGCTCTGCTCCTCAGGTGCTGCGAGGGGTAGTAGCCGTAGAGGCTCAATCCCGGCCTCGTCATGTCCAGGTGGGACCAGGGCAGGTCTAGGCAGGCTGCGCTGTTGGCGGTGTGTCTCAGGCCCGGGTCGAGGCCGGCTTCCTCCAGGAGCCTCAAGGCCCCCTGGAAGATCTCGAACTGCCTCCGAGTGTAGGACAGGTCCTCCCAGTCGGCACAGGCAAAATGGGTGAAGGTGCCCTCCAAGTGCACCCCAGGGGTATACTTGAGGGCTTGGATGAGATCCTCCATGCCAGAGCCGACCCTTGCTCCTATGCGCCCCATACCGGTGTCAACCTTCAGGTGAACCCGGGCTGCCCTCCCAGACTCCCTGGAGGCGGCCGCCGCCTGCCGCACGTGTTCCCCCGAGAAGACGGGAAAGCCCACATCCATCTTCACCGCTACCCTCATGGCTTCCGGAGACACGCCACCCAGGACCATCAAGGGACCTTCTATACCTGAGGCCCTGAGCTCCAGCGCCTCCTCCATGAGGGCAACCCCCAGCCACTCAGCTCCGGCCTCGAGGCAGGCCTTGGCTGCAGGCACCGCCCCGTGCCCGTAGGCAGAGGCCTTCACCACCGCCATCATCACAGCGCCCGGTGCCGTCAAGCGCAGAAGCTCCCTGACGTTGGCCTTAAGAGTCTCAAGATGCACTTCAGCCCAGGTAGGCCTCATCCCCCGGAAACCTTCCCCTGTGCCAGTCATGCTTGGATGGATCTCCTCTCAGGGTAGTTGTCAGACCTCCCATGACCCGCTATTTAGTTCCCCACCAAACCCTTTATTCCTCCCTGGAGGCCCCACCAGGTGAAGGGGTCTTTGCCGCCACGGGAACGGCCCTTCATCAAAATGGCCCACCATACTCTTCAAGGCGAGGCGCGGACCCGTCTTATCTTCTATGCAGCAGCCAGGAAGGCGTAAGCTCCATGGACATATTCACCACCACCATCGGGAGCAGCCCCATCTACGAGATGCACCTCGAAATCAAGGATTGGGAGACCTTCGCGAAGATCAGGAGCAAGCCCGATTTCGATCGCATTGGAGGTACCATTTCGGACTTCCTCCAGAACCCGATCAGGAGGTGCCTTCTCCCACAGCGCACGATCTTCAAGAAATAGGAGACCCCCTCCTTACGTCGCCCGGCCCACATCAGGGCCGGGCCTCTGTATTGGAGGGGGTCAGGTGATCAGTTCCGCTGGAACGCAGCCTTGCGCCGTTGGAAGCCCTGGCAGTGCCAAGGGAGGCGTTTCACACGCCTTCCTAACCCTCAATCCCCAGGGTCCTGCATAACACGTCCAGAAGGACACTCAGGTCTTTCGTGTGGTCGTGAAGTATCTCGTGGATCACTGAATCGTCTACATCCCAGTAGATGTGAACCAGACTGTTCCTGAATCTCGCCATCTCCCGGAAACCGGATAATGATTCCTCAGGAATAATGCCGGCTTCCCAGAGAACAATGAAGGTGTCCGCATAGTCCTCGGGCACCCTTAGCTTGTTCTTCGCGATCAAGTGCTGACCCACGTCTATGGCAGACTCGATGGCCATGATGAAGTTGTACTTTGCACTCGCGATCTTGTCAGCATCACGGATGAACTCTGAGGAAGGAACCTTTGCCAGGCGCTGCAAATGGAAAGACGCGGACCGCCACGCTGATATGAGCCTCTCCACCCTCATATGATCGTACTTCATGTCACTGGCTCTCCTCCAAAACACCGGCGGCGCACCGGCGCGAAGTCAAGGTACTCCTTCACGGATCGGGCCTGGAACTCAACCCGCTTGGTTGGCTCGTTCTCAAGTATCAGGCGCCCGTGCCGGAATACGCTGTAGCGAAAGGAGAGCGGCGCCATATTCAATGCCCTTACATCCACCGGGAAGCCCAGGACATCCTCAAGTTCTGTCTCCAGCCTTATCTCATAGCGAATGGAGTCCTTGCCTGTTACATCCGAGAGGTGGACGGCCAAGTCTATGTCCCGGAATGGTTCCCCTGAAGCAAAGGAGCCGTAAATGTACGCGAACCCTATTCCGGGCTTGGTCTCCAGGATGCGGGCAATCAGTCTTACTATATGCTGCCTCTCTCGCACGACGCCGTGCGCCTCTCAGCGAACAAGGTTACAGACCTCCCTGCTTCCTATACGCAGTTCTGGGGTCCGGGTCTTCTGCTGTCTCAAGCATACCAGAAATGGCAAGTGAAGAAACAGTACCGGTGAGTAGAAGGGAGTACCAGCAGAACTAGGGGGTCAGCGAGGTCTTTGCCCGAGTACAGCACGATGGGAGGGAATACCGTGGCCGATGTGTTCTTGAGAAAAGCTAGCGGACTGGTACGTGAGGTTGCGGCAAAGGACGTGGTATTCTA
>JBFMCS010000020.1 GCA_040754315.1 Bacillota bacterium | reverse complement strand
CGTGACCTCGCTGGAGAGCATCGCGGAGTCAAACCAGCTGTGTAACATGTACGGGCTAGACACCATCTCCTGCGGCGTCATGATATTCTTCGTCATGGAGTGCTTCGAAAAGGGCATCATCACCCTGGAGGATACAGGGGGCATTGACCTCCGCTTCGGCAACGGCGACGCCGTCAATACCATGAACCGGCTCATCGCCGCCAGGACGGGCATCGGCGACATCCTGGCAGAGGGCAGTCGGAGGGCGGCTCAACGGTTCGGAAAGGGTGCGGAGGCCCCCTCCATGTTGCTGAAGGGCAACGAGAAACCGGCCCACATGCCACAGGTGAAGCCCTCCGTTGGGCTGATCTACGCCGTCAATCCCTTCGGTGCGGATCACGAGTCGTCCGAGCACGATCCCGAGGTGGCGCTCCCGGCGGACAGCCCGAGCAGGGTACGCCTCTTCCAGATCGGGGCATGGAAGGGCTATGAGGACCCCTTCGCGCTGGATGAGGAGAAGGTGCGTTTCGCCTTCTTGTCCCCCAGTGCTTCTACTCCCTGCTCGACACCCTATGCCTCTGCACCTTCGCCTGGGGTCCATCGTGGCAGCTCGACGGCCCGCAGGATGTGGTTACCCTGTACAAGGCCGGCATCGACTGGGATGCCTCTCTCTACGAGCTCATGAAGGTCGGTGAAAGGCGCCTGAACAGGATGCGGTTCTTCAACGCCAGGGAGGGGTTCACCCGCAAGGACGACTACCTCCCCGAGCGGTTCTTCGAGCCCCTGCCCGACGACCCCTCCGCAGGCACCCGGGTGGACAAGGCTGAGTTCGACAAGGCCCTGGGCCTCTATTACGCCGTGGCTGGCTGGGACGAGGTGACGGGAAACCCGGCCCCCGGCAAGCTCCGGGAACTGTCACTGGGGTGGCTCTTGGAGGAGTAGCAGGAGTCCAGTACAAATCGGGTAGGAGGGGGCAGCTAACCCCCGTCCCCCCACACCACCCGGCATGCGGGTCCGCACTGGGCGGTTCAGCTAGCGGTTCTACGTGGCCACTGTCCGCAGGGGACTTTCGCCCCCAAGCCATCACCCATGCCGGGCGCACCGGTCAGGCGGGAAGGGGCCTCGCTCCCCTTCTCTCCCCCTTCCTGAGTTACCATCACTGTGCGCGAGAATCATGCGGCTGCCCGCCCATTCCCGGCAGGATCTCATCAGACTGGATAGAAGTACACCACGCTATCAGCGTGATCGAGAGCTACTGTGACGTCATCGTGATCAGGCACCCCGACGTGGGTTCAGTGGAGGAGGCCACCCAGGCATCTCGGGTTCCTGTCATCAACGACGGGGATGGTGTAGGACAGCACCCGACCCAGGCCTGCTGGACATGTATACCATCGAGCAGGAGAAGGGCAGGCTGGACGACCTCACCGTATCGCTGGTGGGAGACCTGAAGCACGGGCGCACCGTCCACAGCCTCATGTACCTCCTGGCACTGTACAGGAACTCGGCCAGGCTGGTATCCCCGGAGAGCCTCAGGATGCCCGATCACATTGTGGAGGCGATGAAGTCAAAGAGCTTGGGTGTGGAAGAAACGGAGGGCCTGCGGGCTGCGGCCCGGGTGAGCGATGTGATGTACGTCACCCGGGTTCAGAAGGAGAAGTTCCAGGACCCCGCCGAGTACGAGAGGGTCAAGGGTGCCTACGTGCTGACCCCCGGCCTCGTGGCCGAGGCAAAGGAAGGCATCACCTTCATGCACCCACTGCCAAGGGTGGATGAGATAGCGGTGGAAACCGACGCCTACCGTGGCACTGCCTACTTCCGGCAGGCTGCCAACGGTGTGCCCACCAGGATGGCCCTGTTAACGATGGTGACCGGGACGCCTAGAAGCACTACCAGAGGTTCTCGTCGAGGCTCTCCTGGATAAGGGAGAGGTAGTCCCCTGCCGCCATCGGCCGTGGGTTCCCGCCCGAAGACATGTTGAGGGTGCAGGCCTTGGCGATGAGCGGCAGGTCTTTATGTGGGATCTCGAGGTCGGACGGCCTGGGGAGACCGAGATCGGACACCAGGCGGGCCGCTCCTCTCCATGCCAGGGAGGCGGCCTCCATCTCGGCAAGGCCTTCCAGGGACGACCCTATGGCCACGGCTACCCGCCGACTCTTCTCAGGGACTGCCGGGGTGTTGTACCTCATGACGTAGGGCAAGAAGGCGGCTATGGCGACGCCGTGCCCTATGTCGTAGAGTCCCCCCACCACCTCGGCTATGGCGTGGATCGCGCCGCAGTCCGCGTTGCTCATGGCGGCTCCCGCCATCATGCTGCCGGTCATGACCTGTTCCCGTGCTGAGAGGTCATGGCCGTTGGTGTAGGCAACCCTCAGGTTCCCGGCGATGAGTTCTATCGCCCCTAGGGCCCAGGCATCGGTCAGTGGAGAGGAGGCCTGGGACACGTATACCTCCAGCGCGTGGGAGAAGGCGTCCATGCCAGTGGACGCAGTGAGGGCTGGGGGAAGGCTCAGGGTCAGTTCCGGATCCACCAGTGACAGGGTGGGGGAGAGCGCCACGGGGTCCCCGAAGCCCATCTTGAACCTGCGGCGGGTATCGGTTATCACCGCCCATCCGCCCATCTCGCTCCCGGTGCCCGCCGTGGTCGGTACCGCGATGAGGGGGACCCGGGGTTTCACGTTGAACTTGACGAACCCTTCGTAGTCGCTGATGCTCCCTCCCGCCTCCGCAACCGCCCGGATAGCCTTGGCGGTATCCATGGAGCTCCCTCCCCCGATGGCGAGTACGGCGTCGGGGCCGAATCCCCGGAAGGCCGTGACCCCCCTCGTGACCGTGGTGTCCCTGGGGTTGGGCTCCACCTCATCGAACACGTGGACCTCCGGTTCCGGTTGAGCCAGAGTGTCCATCACTCCGCCTAGGAGTTCTGCCTCAAGGACCCCCTTGTCCGTCACCACGAAGAGCCGACGGGCGTTCCAGGCTTTGAGCGTCTCTCCCGTAAGGCGGGAGGCGCCCGCTCCATACTTGACCTCGATAGGAAGAGAAAAGGCATGCACGGTCATTGCGGGTTGCCCCCTCAGAACATATTCCCGGTTTCTTCCACGTCGGTGTACCACTTGATCTTGGTGCCCATCTTGGCCCGGAGATTCCACTTCATCGTCTTGGGGGCCTTGTCCAGGATGTCCAGGAGCCGGGAGACCCTGGACTTCACAACAACCCTCTCCTCATCGCGGATAAAGGGGTTCTGGCACATGTACTCCAGCACCTTCCGTAGGTTCTGGGTCACGGTGTAGTAAAATCCCCAGTCAGCGCTCAGGATCCTCGCGATGTACCCGGTGTCGATGGCCTCCCTCTCAAACCCCTCCGAGATGTCATGTTCCAGCAACAATGATGGTGTCCTTGAGGTCCTTGGCGTTGGTCTCCACTATCTGCATCTTCTCCAACAGGACGTCGGTCGTGGTTACCGTGGGACAGTCCAGTTCCAGGCGGCCAAGAAATGGCACCACGTGACAGAAACTCAGGTTGTCTAGGAAGAAAACGTCCACCTTGAAGCCGCTGATGTGAAGATGGGCGTATATTGCCTGGTCTGCCCGTAGAACTTCAGGATGAATTCGTCATGTGCATAACCCTCCTCCTTGAGCATCTGCTGCACCGCCAGGTTGTGCCTGACGTATGCCATGAAATCCAGGTCCGTTATGGGCCGGTTGGCAGCGTCAAAGAGGTGCCGGTGTGTCTCGCAGTGCAGGCGGATGGCTACTGCGCCCAGGAGCCGCAAAGGAGTCTGCCTTGATTGGGCCAGTTCCACGAGGCGAAGCCCTTCCTGAAGGAATGACTCGTTGTTGTTGCCCACCGCTTCCCCTCCCCTAGCCTGAAGTGAGCTGGCAGGAAACCACCTTTCCGCCCCGGAGCGTCACCAGGGCTCCCCTCAGGAAACCCTCAGCGTACTCGCTCCCGGGGTTCAGGCACACGGTGTGGCCGATCTTCACGGTGCCCCTGGACTCATGGATGTGGCCGTGCAGGCCCAACAGCGGCTGGTACTCCTCTATCGTCCGCCTGACAGCCACGCTTCCCACCGGCACCATGTCGGGCTGGCCCCCGGGGCCCAGCTTCGGCTTCAGATCTCTGTCCAGCCTGGGAGCCAGGTCAAGGTTGGAGTCGTGAGGGGGGCAATGGAAGTTGAACACACAGTTGGGCATGTTCTTCACCCCGGCGGCCATTCCCTCGATCTTCTCCGCCAGGTCCTCCTCGCTGATGTCTCGCGGGCACTGCCAGGGGGTCATGTTACCGTATCCGGTGCTTATCATCTCGTGGTATTCGTCCAGCTCGACGGTCTTGCCCTCGGGGTTGATAACGTAGTCATTGTCCTCGATG
>JBFMCS010000019.1 GCA_040754315.1 Bacillota bacterium | reverse complement strand
GCACACGGCCCGCCGCGAGATGGTCTGGCTCCGGCACCGGGGTGCGATCCCCCGGCGCAAATTGTCGGGAGCGCTGTTCGCCCGGCGTCTTAGCAGTTGATAAAACGCTATGCTTTTTGGAACGGTTCGGATGGATTAGTGGCCGCTAAGACCTAACCCTTCAGGTAACCCCCAGGACTCCCAACCCACATACCGCGAACGGTGGTGCCAAGGTAGCGCCCATAATGTCTCCGGTCACCGGTAAGGAAGTGAGTGGCCTTGCCCAATAGCGCCGCCATAAAAACAGGTTGGTCCTTCACGGACAGGTCTATGGGGCAAGGCAGCGATGGATCGGCCTCCGGTATAATCTTGAGCCCGGCGCACAGTTCCTCCAGTCTCGACTGGGATTCCCAACCGACCAGATTGCGTCTAGCCTCTTCAATGACGTACTCTGAGGCCAGGAGCACACAGCAATCCTTCTCGGCCCTCTCCCAAAGGATCATCAAACCTGAACTGCCGTACGCAGCCGAGAACAGCACGTTCGCGTCCAGGAACACCTCATTCACTTCAGATACCCTCCGGTCTTTCGTGGGGCACTGTCTCAGGGTCAAGCCCGAGCTGGCGCACCTGGTCCATCGCACGGTGGTAGTCCTCCGCTGTGACTGCGTTGTTAAGGAGGAATTCGGCCTTGCGCTCCAGGGAATAGATTTCTACAGGCAGCGTGACCATGGGTCGGAACAGAATCCCTTCGGGCCGCGCCTCTGCGACCATGAACGCTCCCTCAGTCAATCCGTAACATTCTCTTAGGGCTCGAGGTATAACCACAGTGCCTCGTTTTCCCATTTTAATGGTTTCTCCTGCCAATGCACTCACCTCTCATCCACTACCTCCAATAATAATCCGTGATAGTGCTTCCCGTCAATCAGATATTCAAAAAAGCTGAATCTCTGTCCAGTTCATAAATGGAGTTCACTGTTCGAGCATGAGGGTGTTCTACAGGCTAGCCGCAGATCCACAACGTCATTCCGCAGGGATCAGGTGGAGTATGACGCGAGAACATAATTGCTGGTGGAAGCGGAAATACAGATGGCGCAAGAAGCTGCTATCGAGTGAGACCTCTCGGCAATAGGGCGGGAGGTTTTCTCTCGTAGCCCCGATAGATTCAACAGTGCACGTGAGCCGGGAGAATGAAGATCGTGCGTCCCAAGCGATGTGCGGGGCCGGCTCCCTGCTCAATGAGGCCGGCCGGTAGGAGATAGCCGTGAACCTGCGGGGATTGGTAGGTTGGGTGCACCCTGGCACCCAACAGCCACGAGTCTGCCGTTACGGCCGTTATTCCAAAAGATCTAGGTTGGTCACCACAGGCCTTTCAAATCGATAGTCAACCCCTCAAAACCCGGGTGTTTCACGATGTCTTCGCCCGTACCGGATGCGACAAGCTCATACACACCATCATTGAGGGAGAAACACTCCAGGGACTTCTCGTCCGGGTTGACAAGCCAGTAATGCTGTACTCTGACGCGCTGATAGATGTGCATTTTCTTGAACCGGTCCTTGCTGCTGGTGGAAGGGGACAGTATTTCGATGACCAAGGCAGGTGGTCCGTCAACCCGAGCATATTCTACTATGGCCTTTTGCTCCCCTGACACGTAGAAGATATCCGGTTGGACCACGGTTGTATCGTGAAATGTCACATCCAGCGGTGCGCAGAATACCTCGCCTTCAGGGTCAACCTGCCAGAAGTAGTCCTCAAGAATGCGCTGCAGGCGGCGCGAGCTACGCTGGTGGGGAACGTTCGGGGAAGGTTCTCTAATCAGCTCGCCATCCAAGACCTCATAACGATAGCCAGGTTCCTCGGGCAGTTCCAGGTAATCCTGGTATGTATATTTCTTGCCGCCGGCTTTGTACTCAGGTTCCTTTTCCCGGACGATTGCTCCCGACAACGCGCCGATTACATCTGAGAAATTATAGCGGTACTGCCTGGTGCCCAATTTGATGAAAGGGATCTTATTCTCCCTGGTATAGCGCCAGATCGTCTCAACAGAAAGGTTCAGGGCTTCGGCCAGGGCCTCGGCGGTGATTAGATCATGGGCCATAATACCACCTCCACTTTGATTATAGGGGAATAATCAACTGAAATCAATTAAAACAAAGCAATAACGAGATCCCCTGCCCGTCTTGAATTAGCCTACAAGCGGAAGTCTTTATGGGGTGCTGCTGGGGCAAAGCCGGGGATTAGCACAATATTCTAGGGATAACGAACCCTACCACGGAAGCTGGAGACTGGGAGTCCCTATCAGGAGTGAGTTCGGCGAAGACCCCGGCCTGACCTCGCCCTAGGATGGCCCTGCGGCGGCTATAACCGCTGACAGTGTCCACTACGGTCAATGTGTATGCAAAGTGACCAATGCAGGAGCCACCGTTGTGTCAAGGTCTACTCCTAGGGCGCCGTGGCGTGTTTCATTCCAATCATAGCGCCCCATTGGTACTTGGGACATTGCGGATGAATTGGGTCTCTTGTTTAGGGCATGACGGAATTTCGGGCAGTCCCACTTTGATATCCGCCTTGCCAAGGTGGAACGACTGATCTGGGTAAGTTGCTGGCAAACACTTGGTGTGAGGTGGGTCTCACCATGAGAGGCCAGTATCTGAGCGGTTTTTGCCAAAACCGGATGAAGTCTTTCGGCACATGGATAGTCCAAAGCTTCCCAGGCTAACTGGATGGCAGGGAGAGACTCAAGATACTTGACCTGTCTTCTGCGCTTAACCGAAGGCCGCTTGCCAGGGAGCATCCCGTTGAGAACCCGAATAGCGTGTTTTCTGTGATAGCCAAGCACTCACTGCTTCGTCGATCATGGCAGTCCTGGCTGATTGACTCCCGGTCTTGCAGTACCGTTCATGCATCTTCTCCAAGTACTCTTTACGGCTTCTCACTGACATCCTCACTAAGACCCCCCGTCGCGGTAACATTCTGT
This sequence comes from Bacillota bacterium, assembly GCA_040754315.1. Taxonomy (NCBI): domain Bacteria; kingdom Bacillati; phylum Bacillota; species Bacillota bacterium. Next base: position 38,847 of record JBFMCS010000019.1, on the reverse strand, counting down.
CGCGAGTGAGCCACTCCTCTTTGGGTAGCATTATAGGTGAGTGATTGCGCGGGCTTGACTTATGTCGTGTTCAGTTTATAATGGAGTTGTACTGTCCGAATACGGGGCTTTCTATCGGCAAAGCCCCATCTCCAGAAGGGCATGCCGTAGGGATAGGTGGAGTATGACACTAGAACATAATCACTGGTGGAAGTGCAAATACAGATGGCGGAAGAAACTGCTACCAGGAGACAACCTGCCGCCAATAGGGCGGGAGGTTCTTTTTTTTCGAGCCCCGAGGGTTCGAAGAGCCGAGTAAGTGAGGGGAAGAGAGTACCTGGGTCCAAGCAGGTGCAGTGACGGCATCCTTGAGGTGGCCAGCCGGTGGGAGACAGCCTTGAGTCTACAGGGAGCGGCGGAGGACCAGTATAGCGCTGTTCTCAACGGAGCATCTGTCCTGCGGAGCTTCAGAGCCGCTGGCGAGGAGCCAACCTGCAGGCACCTAGCTGGCTGCCCCGGATTCGGGCATATGCCCCTCGATCCAAGAATGGCAAGGTCAGGAGATCCCTGGCACGACAGGTGTGGAGCACTGAGTCATGAACATGAGGGGAGGAATGGGGAAGCCAGCGGCCTTTCATGAATTACCAGGAAGAGTGAATGAAGAATGCCAGTTTTCCGGGCAAGAGGAAGGGGGGCAGACCGATCAATGGAGGTTCTTAGGCGCGATTTTCTCAAAGCTGGTGGGTTAGTGGTAACGGCCATGGGCTTGACAATGATGGGCCTGAATACCAAGGCTCATGCAGTGAGCTATGCTAAGACAATCCTGTTTGACATGGGGAGGTGCACAGGGTGCCGTAATTGCGAGGTCGCCTGCCGGAAGTGGAACAGACTGCCCGTAGAGGAGGACCAGGCAACCGGCCTGTACCGGAATCGCCGAAACCTCACGGGCACCAGATGGGTGAGCATGTGGTCAAACAACAAGCCAGGAGCTGACGTGAGATACATGAGACACAGCTGTATGCACTGCGCGGATGCAGCCTGTGTCAAGGTATGCCCAGTGGGTGCGTGCACTCATACCCAGTTCAGCACTGTCAATGTTAACCAAGACGTGTGCATCGGCTGTAACTATTGCGTTTCCGCATGCCCCTTCAGGGCAATGGGATTTGACCAATCCGCAGGCGTTGCACGAAAGTGCACGTTCTGTTATGACCGGCTGCTTAGGGGGGATAACCCTGCGTGCGTTCAAGCCTGTCCTACCGACGCGCTCATCTTTGGGAGAAGAGACAGCCTAGTCCTTGAGGCTAAAGACAGGACTGTGCAAGCGCGAAAGAACAACTACCCGGAAGCGGACGTTTACGGCATCGAGGAATTGGGAGGTCTCGGAGTGGCATGCCTTCTTTATGAAGGCAAGACATCCTCACTTGAGAAGTACGGCTTGCCCGAAGACCCTCAATTGCCAGCACACGCTCAGATTTGGGCTCCGCTGTTCAAGCCCCTAAAGGCCCTGGCAATAGCGGCCTTAACCTTTGGCCTGGTATCCAACAGGCTGTCAGTCTCGCATCTTCAGAGCCCCAATTTAAAAAACCACTCTAATCAGTAGATTGGAGGAGAGCGTTATGGGTACCACCAACCTGGAAACAGGCTTGCTCAAACTGGAACTAAGGGGAGTCTCACGAAGGGACTTCCTCAAGTACTGTAGCGCAACAGCGATGATGCTGGGGATGAACTACTGCTTCGGTGGTCTCTTGGCCCAGGCGGCAACTACTGCTGTGAAGAAGAAGCCCGTCATATGGATCCAGGGCCAGGGGTGTACCGGCTGCAGTTGCTCCCTTCTCTCATCAATGAGCCCGGGACCTGCTGAGATCCTGCTGGATGCGATCTCAATGAGGTTCAACAGCACCATAATGAACTCAGCAGGACATGTTAGCACAGAAGTCCTGAAAAGCTCCATGCAGGAAGGCGACTATCTCCTGGTGGTGGAAGGGTCAATCCCCACAGCAGACCCCAGGTTCTGCATGGTAGAGGGCATGCCCTTCGACGAATTGCTGATGAAAGCCGCAAAGAACGCTTCAGCAGTCATCGCGGCTGGAACCTGCGCTGCCTATGGCGGAATACCGCAGGCAGGTATTACCGGAGCGAAGAGCGTTTCTGACCTAATCAGCGACAAACCCATCATAAACGTTCCTGGGTGCCCTCTAAAACCCGATTGGCTGGTGGGCACGCTTCTGTACTACCTCACCTTCGGAGAGGTTCCCGCCCTGGACGCACAAAAGCGACCGCTGGCCTACTTCGGCAGGCACTTCCTTCACGACTCTTGTGCCAGGGCTGCCTACTTTGAGAGGGGGCAGTTCCTTGAGGACTGGAACGACCCGTCAACGTCAGCCTGGTGCTTGCTCAAGAAGGGATGCAAGGGCCCGGTTACATATGCCGACTGTAACAGCGTCTTCTGGAATGACGGGGCGAATTCGTGTGTGAAAGCAGGCTCCCCGTGCGCCGGTTGCGTTCAGCCGGAATTCTACAAGGAACTATCCCCGCTGTACGCATCTCCCTTTGCACCTGGAACGGAGGATGAAATGCTCCCGCTCGTCAAGAGCCAGAGAGGGCTTGACCCAGCGTCGGTTGCGCTCGGGGTCGGCATAGCCGCGGTGCCGCTGGTGGCAACACAAGTAGAAAAACTCCTGAAAAAGAACATAAAGGAGAGGGCACAGAATGAGTAACAAGATAGTCATAGACCCAGTTACCAGGATAGAGGGGCATCTGAAGGTAGAGGTCACGGTGGAACAGGGCAAGGTTGCGGACGCGCGGTGTGTGGGCACGATGTTCCGGGGCTTGGAGCAGATAGTCATAGACAAGGACCCCAGGGACGTGCCGTACGTAGTTGAACGTGCCTGTGGTGTATGCGCAGGTGTGCACGGCTGGGCATCCTGCATGGCCGTTGAGCAGGCTCATAACGCCGTCGTCCCTGAGATGGGGCGGGTGTTGCGGAACCTGATGATGGGGGCGTTGTGGCTCCATGATCACGTACTGCATTTCTACCACCTCTCAGCGCTGGATTATATTGACCCTACCGCGATCCTGAGCTATACGGGCGGGTCCCCCCAGCTCATCTCGGTCCGGGACAAGATCAAGGCGTTGGCAGAAGCAGGGGATCTCCACCCCATCTTGCCTAGTTACGCTCCGGATGATTTCTGCGTCAGGGATCCTGATGTGGTGACTGAGCTTGTATACCACTACATACAGGCGTTGGAAATACAGGCGAAGGGAAGGAAGGCCTCCGCGATCTTTGCCGGCAAGCAGCCCCATCACTCCACTATGGTTGTGGGAGGGGTAACCTTCTATCCTACGCTGGGACATATCGAGCAGTTCAGGCGGATCATACGGGAGGTCATCGATTTCGTTCGAGGCACCTACGTACCGGACGTGCTTGCAGTGGCTAGCGAGTACCTACTGCCGCTGGAACGAGCATCGGTTGGTGCCACCGCGGGACACTACATGAGCTATGGCGGGTACCCGCTGGACTCCCACGGTGACAGGATGCTCTTCCCGAGCGGGGTAATCCTTGACGGTGATCTGGACAGCGTCAAGCCCTTCGACCCCACAGCCGTCGTCGAAGACCTGGCCCATTCCTGGTACAAAGATGAACCCAGGCCCGGGCACCCCGCCAGTACGTTCACGTCCGTTGAGTTTGACAAGCCAAGGGCCTATACATTCATAAAAGCCCCACGCTATCAGGGGAAACCCATTGAGGTAGGCCCCCTCGCCAGGATGCTGGTGTCCAAAAACCCAAGCTTCATGAAGCTCCTCAAGGAACAGGGAATCACCAGGCCTGGGGTTGTGATGAGACATGCGGCCCGGGCGGTAGACACCTTGGTCATGGCTGACATGATGGATACGTGGATCGGAGAACTCATCCAGCTCGTTGGGACAACGGGGATCTACGGTGACACCGGAAGTGCCCTCATTCACGACACGGGTGCCTGGGAACCACCCAAGGAAGGCCGGGGCGCAGGGCTGAACGAGGCACCGCGTGGGGCCCTGGGTCACTGGATTGAAATCGCCGACAGGAAGGTCAAGCAGTACCAGATGGTAGTGCCAACGACCTGGAATGCCTCGCCAGTGGACGAACAGGGAAACCACGGCCCGATGGAGGAGGCCATTATAGGAGCACCCGTGCCGGACGTGGACAACCCCGTAAACGTGGTGCGCATTATACGCTCCTTCGATCCGTGCCTTGCCTGCGCCATACACATGATCCACCCGAAAGGTGAAAAGGTCATACCCCTTGGCTTGCGAGTTGGATGATCCGCCGGCAAGCAGCGCACTGTAAGGAGGCAGGTGAGCCCTTGAATGAGGGAAAGAGACTCCTGGTTCTGGGAATAGGAAATCGGCTTTGCCGTGACGACGGCATAGGCTCAGTGCTGGCCGAGAGGCTCTCCCACCGCACTGAACACGAGAACGTGGACATCATTGACGGTGGGACAATCGGCCTGGGTCTCCTTTATCTGTTCGAGTCCTATTCCGATGTCATAATCATTGACTCGACCGATGCGGGGGCCGAGCCAGGAACCCTGATCTGGTACTCACTGCATGACCTGGAAGCGACCGAGGGGGAGGGCAAGGTCTCCCACCATCAATCAGGGGTTTTGGACCTTCTTAGCCACGCCAGGCTCATGGGCTGCTTGCCTAAGAACGTTATCCTTCTCGGGATCCAGGTAGCCGCCATTGAGCCAGAAATGGGGCTAAGTGAAGAGATGAGGGAACGTCTACCCATGCTTGAAACCTGCGTCGAGGAGGAGATAGGCCACTGGCTTAAGACCAATGCATGAGCTATCTGTAGCTGAGTCGATCATTGAGACAGTAACCCGGGACGCCACGGAACGTGGATTTGGCAAAGTGAACCGCCTGTCCATTACGATTGGCGAGCTTTCAATGGTAAATGTCGATACGCTTGCCTTTGCCCTAGAGCATCTCACGAAGGACACCATTCTTGAAGGGGCCTCCTTCAACCTGGAACGGGAGGAGGCCCGGGGGAGGTGTCGCACCTGCGGGGAGGATCGAAAACCCACCCCCCCCTTCTTCCTGTGTCCCGTTTGCGGCAAGGGACTGGCATCCTTCTCCAGGGGTGACGGAATCCATCTTGACTACTACGAGGGGGAATGAGATATGAGAGTCTATCTGTCCAAGGACCTTCGGGAAGCCAATAGGTCAGGGGCTAACGCCAACAGGGAAATCCTCCAGGAAAAGCGGATCCTGATGGTAAACCTGATCGGATCCCCCGGTGCGGGAAAGACCTCCCTCTTGGAGCATACGCTCCAAAACCTATCCAAGAGTCGAAGGGCCTCCGTTATTGAGGCTGACCTCTACACGGCCAAGGATGCCCAGAGGCTCGAACCTTGGTGCTGGGAGGTCATCCAGCTAAACACTGAAGGGGCTTGCCACCTTGAAGCCGGCATGATCGGCAGGATAATCGAGGATAACGAGGCATTGCTGGCATCGGACATCATCTTCATAGAGAACATCGGCAACCTGATCTGCCCCGCGGAATTCGACCTGGGTGAAGACCTGAGGGTCGCCATGATGAGCGCCACCGAAGGAAGCGACAAGCCTAGCAAGTACCCTCTGGCCTTCAAGGGATCTCAGGCGATCCTGATCAGCAAGATCGACTTGCTGCCTTACTGCGACTTTGACGTCGCTGGAGTCTTGGAGGAGTTGAGACTGGCCAACGAGGATGCGACCGTAATACAGGTATCAGCGAAGACCGGGGAGGGTGTCGGACAATGGTGCCAGTGGTTGGAGCAGCAGCTCGAGGACAAGAGAAAGAGGCTCTCCGGCTGAGGATCCAAGGGATCGTGCAAGGGGTCGGGTTCCGCCCCTACGTGTATGGCCTGGCGCAGGAACTAAACCTGAAGGGTTGGGTGAGAAATGACACCGAAGGGGTTCTGGTAGAGATAGAGGGAGACCCCTCGGAGATCGTGTCCTTCTGTCTTCGCCTGACCACTGACCCGCCACCCTTGGCCAGGATTGATTCCGTCCACCAAGAGGCCATAGTGCCCCAGGACTTCGGTTCCTTCGATATCATCCAAAGCCGGACCCACCGGAGGAGAGACGCCCTTATCCCCGCGGACGCGGCGTCCTGCAGGGAGTGCCTGCATGACGTCCTGAACGCCACCGATAGGCATTATGGGTATCCATTCACCAACTGCACGCACTGTGGCCCGCGATTCACAATCATCCAGGATGTCCCATATGACCGCATTAACACATCGATGAGGGGATTTGCCCCGTGTCCAAGCTGTCGCGCTGAATATGAAGACCCAAGGGACCGCCGGTTTCACGCGCAGCCGGTTGCCTGCCCCCTGTGCGGGCCAGGGATCCAGGTTTTGGACGACAGTGGGACCCCCGTTGTCGAGCCCGGTGATTGGCTGCCCTTTTGCTGGGACAAACTAGCAGAGGGCAAGATACTGGCTGTCAAGGGGCTGGGGGGGTTCCATCTCGCCTGCGTCCTTGAGGAGCCGGTAATCGCCAGGCTGAGAGTGAGAAAACAAAGGCCGTTCAAGCCTTTCGCCATAATGTGCAGGGGAGTAGAGACCATAGCAACGTACTGCGAAGTAGACGATGGCGACCTGGATGTCCTGGCGTCTTCGGCCTCCCCTATCACCCTGATGAGAATGAAGCGGGACACACCCATGCCCCGGAGTGTGAACCCCGGGATGGCAACGTTGGGTGTCATGCTCCCCTATACCCCGCTGCATTTCCTCCTGTTACAGGGTCCCTTTGACGCAATGGTCCTGACAAGCGCCAACCCATCGGATCAACCCCTCATATCCGAGAATGACGAGGCTCTCAAGACACTCAGAGGCATAGCCGACCTCTTCCTCGTGCACAACCGTGACATAGTCCAAAGATGCGATGATTCCGTCGTAAGGGTGATCAATAAGAGAGTGCAGGTCATTCGCCGTTCCCGGGGTTACGTGCCCGATGCCATTGACCTGTCATTTGCCACAGAGAAACCGGTCTTGGGGGTCGGAGGGGACATGAAGAACACCTTCTGCATCCTCAAGGGCCAAAGGGCATTCATGAGCCAGCACCTGGGAGAGATGGGCACGATGGAGTCCGAGGCCTTCTTCCTCGAAGCCCTCAGGCACTTCGAGCGCCTCCTGGACAGTCCCCCAGAGGTCCTGGGGCATGACCTTCATCCCGCCTACCATACGGCGTTACTGGCTAAGGGCCTCAAGGTGCCCTGGAAGTACGCGATCCAGCATCATCACGCCCATTTTGCGTCGTGCCTGGCCGAACACGGGCATGAGGGGCCAGCCATCGGGGTGATCCTGGACGGCACAGGGTTTGGTCTTGACGGTGTCATATGGGGTTTCGAGATCATAACGGGTGATCACATGGATTTCCAGAGACACTACCACCAGCGATACGTCCCCCTGCTTGGTGGAGAAGGAAGCATCAGGTGGCCCTGGAGGATGGCATTGAGCTACTTGTACCAAACCCTGGGCGAGACGGGGGTCGAGATAGGCAGCCGGTTGTTCGGCAGCGTCGGTGGAAAGGAGCTGGATATCCTCTTCAGGGAGGCTCGCTCGCTCCAGAACTCCATTCCAACCTCCAGCTGTGGGCGTCTTTTCGACGCTGTTGCAGCGCTCCTAGGTATCTGCCACCATAGCACGTACGAGGGGCAGGCTGCAATCCAGATGAGCGAACTGCTTGAAGGGCTTGACCCGCAGGGAGCCCCGGAGGCCTACCCCGTTTCCATAGGCGAGGGCAAGATAGACTTTTCCCCAATGTTCTCAGCCATATGCGAGGAAATAACTGTGGGCCGCGAGGTCGTGACAGTTGTCAAGAGATTCCATGATACGGTTGTGGAGGCGATAGCCAAGGCTGTTGACAGCGTTAGCTATGAGACCTTTTTGGAAACGGTTGCGCTTTCGGGAGGGGTGTGGCAAAACCCCTATCTCATCAAGAGGGCAACCAGGAGCCTAACTGAACAGGGAATGAATGTCCTGGTTCACGATAAGGTACCCACCAATGACGGAGGACTTGCCCTCGGGCAGGCAGTTATCGCTTACAGGAGGTGGCAGGAAGATGTGTCTCGGGGTTCCAATGCAGGTAAAGGAGATATGTAACTCGCTTGTCGCCCGGGCGGAGACCATGGGGATCACACAGCTGATACGCATAGACCTTGTACCTCAGGTTAGCGCTGGGGATTCGGTAGTCGTTCACGCAGGGTTTGCCATTGAGATCATCGATCCTGAACTGGCCAAGCACAGGCTCGAGTTCTTGGCCCGGCTTCTGGGAGACATGGGGGAGGACCAAGAAGATGCAGGCTAGAGCCGATTATCCCGAGAGGCACCCCGGCTATTCCAGTAACCTGGCATCCGCTGAGTATGTCTCGAAGATAAGGGATATTGGGTCTCGGATTGCCCACAAGAAGGGCAGGCGGGTCAAGCTGATGGAGGTCTGCGGCACCCATACCGTTGCGTTGGCCCGGACAGGCATCACCGAGGCGTTGTCAGACGTCATTGAGCTCATCAGCGGCCCTGGCTGCCCCGTCTGTGTTACCCACCAGGAAGACCTGAACCGGATGATCGGTATCGGGCAGATGGACGATGTCATCGTGGCAACCTTTGGCGACCTTCTCAGGGTGCCAGGATACAGAACATCCCTGGAGAAAGAAAGGGCAAAGGGCGCATTCATCCACATCTGCTATTCTCCGATGGAAGCCCTCGAGGCTGCCAAGTCACACAGCACGGCGCAGGTCGTGTTTCTTGGAGTAGGCTTCGAGACCACCGCCCCGGCGATTGCGGCGCTTGTGATCCAGGCTAAGAGAGAAAGACTCGACAACCTCTCTGTGTACAGCGCGGTGAAAGTGCTCCCACCTGCGTTGAGGGCTCTCTTGGGAAGAGGCAATACCGGCCTTGACGGCCTCATACTGCCAGGCCACGTGTCAACCCTCATCGGGAAGAAGGCCTTTGACTTCCTGGCCTGGGAGTACGGGATCCCTTCAGTGGTTACGGGGTTTGGGGACGTTGACCTTCTCTTAGGGCTGTCTACGTTGCTGAACCTGGTCAACGCCGGCAGATCGCTGACTGTCAACGCCTACGCCCACGTCGCTAAGGAGTCTGGGAACCCTGAAGCCATGAGAATGCTGTCACGATGCTTTGAGGAAGGAGACACCCTGTGGAGGGGTTTCGGTCTTATCCCCGGCAGCGGCCTGGAGCTCAGAGCCGAATACGCTGCTCACGATGCCAAAAGAAGGCTCGGGATGCCACTTCAGCCCGTGCAGAGCGCTGAGGGGCACGACCACCTGTGCCGGTGCGGAGACATCATAGTTGGCCAAATGAGCCCTCTTGACTGCAGCTTTTTTGATAATGGCTGTGATCCACTTTCTCCGATGGGACCGTGCATGGTGTCCTCAGAAGGGGCTTGCAGCGCCTACTATCACTATCGTGACCGGCGCCATTCCCACAACCGAGGAGAGGTGCCACAGTGAAAAACACCCCTCAGGAACACGACGTCATCCTGTTAAGCCATGGCGATGGAGGCCTTCTGACACACCAGCTGCTGGATGGCCTGTTCTTGCCAGCCTTTCGAAATGACATCCTCGATGAGGCTGGCGACTCGGCCAGGTTCCCTCTGGAGGCGGGCAAGTATGCGTTTTCCTCCGATTCCTTCATCGTCTCTCCGCCTTTCTTTCCCGGCGGGGACATAGGGAAGCTGGCGGTGTGCGGTACTGTCAACGACCTTGTCGTCAGCGGGTCCAGGCCTCTTTACCTGTCTGCCTCCTTCATAGTGGCGGAGGGAATGCCCGTGAGTGTCCTTTCCGAGATAGTCCAGTCCATGTCGGAGACTGCGCGCTCAGTGGGAGTCCCAGTGGTAACCGGCGATACAAAGGTGGTCGGCGGGTACAACCCCCGCGATATTTTCATCAATACCACCGGTATCGGGAGGATCCATCCTGAATGTGACTTCAGCACTAGCAGGCTTCAACCGCTTGACAGCGTAATCATCACGGGAAGCATCGCGGATCACGGCGCGGCCATCCTCTCCTCCAGGTTAGGCCTGGATACGGATGAATCACCCAAGAGCGACTGCGCCCCGCTCACCTTTCTCCTGGAGGTGTTGTCGCCATACCTTGGAAGCATCAGGTTCATGAGGGACCCCACCAGGGGAGGGCTCGCCACTTGCCTGAAAGAGCTGGTCCGGAGCGGCAGCCTGGACATCCTGCTAGTGGAAGACAGGATTCCTGTGTCCGGGAAGGTCAGGGCTGTAACGGATATCCTGGGTGTGGACCCGTTATACCTTCCTTCGGAGGGCAGAGCGGTCATCGTTGCGGAGCAGGGAAGGGAGAGCTGTATACTTGACGCCCTGAGGCAGCACCCGCTCAGTCAGGGTGCTGAGGTCATCGGCCATTTGGAGAAAGGGAAGGGGAATGTATACCTCAAGACCAATTTGGGAGGCACCCGGCCGCTCCAGATGCTCGTGGGAAACCCGTTGCCAAGAATATGCTAGATGGCAGTTCCTAAGAGATCGCCGGCAAGGAGCATCCCGCAGTATGCCCGGTTTCTCCCTTCCCGAGCCCGCTGCCGCCAGGGAGGGCACCAGTCCGGGCAAAGAGTGACCAGCCCACGCAACTATAGACCCCGAACAGTAGCGAGGGCTGTCCCTGGTTTCTTCCTAAGGTGGGGTCGCTCTAGCCGGTAGTGCTCTCTTGGCAGCCTTAGATTTAGCCCAGGTCACAAGTAAAACTGATCTGGGCATTGGATTCTTCTGCCGTTGGTAAGGAAGGCAGGCCATGTTTCCGCAAGGAGTGATAACGCCCATGCCGGGCATACTACCACGAGAGAAGGGCACCTTTCGGGCGCCCTTTTCTCACAGCGTGATCTTCGTTTGCGGGGCAATTGCCGGTGACCTGCCTTCTCCAGGGCAAACCCCAAGCACTCACTGTCAGTTTCTGTTACCGGGCAGGTATCATGGAGCGCTCCTCACGAAAGCCTTGGGTTCAATCCCGCCTTCCACCCTCTCACCAAACAGAGGCTTCTCCACCGCATAGTAGAGGATTAGGTACAGCACAAGTGAAAAGAGCGTGGCGGTGATGAAAGGCACGGGAAGCATACGAAAGTGGCTCAGTGTACCTATTAGGAGCCATGAAACCAGTCCGGAAAAGCCGTTTGTTTGCACGAATCGATCCTTGGATACTATGTAGTAGTGGGCGATCAATACGCCAACAAAACTCATGTTGTAGGAGCCGTGAAATCCAGCGATCCATTCGAATACCGACAGTCTCCCTATTCCGGTAATGGCGCCCATGACTCCAAGCACGGCCACTATCATGGTTATCTTCATTCGTCCAACTCTCTTCCAGGGATAAATGGCAGTACACAGCGCTAGTCCAGCAGTATAGGCATTGTTATCGTTCGTCGTCCACCCTATGCCGATGATGGACAACAGGCCTAAGAATCCTAGGCCTAGAGTGGGGAACAGGGCCTCCAAGGGGACCTGGATGGTCGCGCCCAGCAGCACCCCACATATGGGTGGAATGGCCCCTATTAAGAAGGCGATGGGAATTACTGTAAGGGCTTCACTTCTTGACTTGAGAAACCTGCTCACGTCTGCCATGAGCATGACGAAGCCACCCCAAGCCCCGGCATTCAGAAACACGGCGTAAGAGAAGTCCATTCCAGTCTTTTCCACGGCTAAGGCCGCCTGCAAGCCCCCAAAGCCCCTGACAGCTATGAACGTGGCAATCAGCGAAATCACGAAGAAGAAGGGCATTGTGACCCAACTGACCTTGGCCATGTACCTGATTCCCAGTATCGCACTTAGCATCATCATCGCACACACGAGTCCTGACACCAGTGGCCTCAGGCTTCCAGAAAGCGTGGGGTAGGTCTCCCCGATGGAACGCCCCACAGCGTCAGCCTGCAAACCTATTGAGCCGAAACCTATGACCGTGAACATGACCAAGGCAATGAGGGTCTGCCCGTACCACTGTAAGGGCCCTTTTGCCAATACGTAGCTTGGCAGTCCCCTGGCTCTACCGATCTCGCCCATGAGGGCAGCGATAATGCCCGCAATTCCATACCCAAGGATGCATGACCAGATAGCTGGGGCGGCAGATAGGTTCATGCCAATGTGATAGCCTATGGCGACGGAGTAAAGGGATACCCACATTCCAACGAAGATCATCATCATGGATGGCCAAGGAACACGCTTGGATTCGGGGATGGGTTCGTACACGTCCTCATCGAAGGATGCTCTCTTATTCCTCTTCTCGCTCATCCTGCTTCCCTCCTTTTCATGCATGCGCCATCATAAGGAGCCTTTCCTTCAAGAGAGCACTACACTGGTCCTGATCCCGAGGTCATGATTGGATGCGTTTCCGCAGCCTGTGTATGCGCCAGGTTCACTCGGAATGGGGGTTTCCCGCCTTCCGCAGTGTCATGGATCTGATAGTGTGCCAGCGCTGCCCAGGGTGTGTGCTTCGAATGCTTGGCGGAAGCTCGCCCCGTGAGGCCTAGCGCCGTCAGGACAGCGGACCTCATTCGCCGCACCGGGTGCTTTCCCATATCCCCCACTTCCGGTTACTTGTCTTCAAGCATTGGCTTTGACTCACTCCGTCTCAAGTTCTTGATGAAGTTTCCATAAGGCAGGCTCTTCCGCAGTCGCCCCAGATCCTCGATCAAACCGTTGGGCAGGAAGATCATTACCAGGATGTATGACAGACCATAAAGGATTTCCACATATCTTTCGATTGAGCTGAAGAGCTCTGGGAACAAGACGATGAACAAGGCACCAATCAAAGGGCCGTACATCGATCTCTTGCTTCCCAGCAAGGGAATGAAGAAGATGGAGACAGAGGTGAACACATTAATATCCACAGACGAGATGGAACTCGCGTAATGAACATATAGCGCCCCACCCAGTCCAGAGACCAAGCCGGCTATGGCATAGGCAAGCAATTTGAAGTAGAAGGTGTTCAATCCCACGGCTTGGGCAAGGTCTTCGTTTCCGGCTATCAGGGTCCAGATTTGCCCCAACTTCGTCTTGGTCAACCAGACAATGAAAGACACTGTAGCTGCGGTGAGTAAGACCACCATCAAGAAGTAGTGTGTGGAGCCGAGCAGCCTGTTCAGGCTGTCGATTTGAACTCCACTTCGCCCTCCCGTAATGGGGTAAAGCGCTTCGATTAGCTTGGGCATGAGGATCGCCAGCAAGAAGGAGGCCATTCCGGTGTAGAAACCCCTTGAGCGGCTGATCGCCAGGTAGAATGTGACCGCAAGAAGCAAGGATAAGAAGGCGCCAAGGAAAATCCCGAGAAAAGGCGAAGCATCAATGAACCGCTGCAATACTACGCAGGTATAGGCCCCGAGTGCCATAGTGGCGGAGTACCCGTAGAACGGCTGGCCGGTCTTGTAGAACAAAAGCCAACTCGCGTATCCCTGGATGATGAAAAGGTAAAGATACCCGGTCACCCATTGCGCGTAGCCGCCTGTGAGGACAAAGAGCGCAGGAAAGACCATAATGATTGGAAGTATAACCCACCTGTTTTGCAGTCTGTGCAAGCTCATGCTACCGACCATCCTCCGCTGGCTAACGTTCTTTGCCGAGGATCCCCCTAGGGGCAATGATGAGAATGACCAGCAGGATTCCGTACAAGAGAACGCTTTGCCACATTCCGCCTAACCAGTAGCCAGCAAGGCTTATGACGATGCCCATGATCAAAGCACTGATCATCCCGCCCCACACGTTTCCTATCCCACCCACGATAGCGATGATGTAACCGAGAAAACACAGATCCCAGCCCGTGTTAACCGTGAGGTTGTACAGAACCGCCCAGAACAGGGCGCCAACGAAACCCAGGGCATGGCCAATGCCTGAGACTAGACTGAATACCAGTTCAACATTGATCCCCACCAGCTTGGCCATCTTGAGGTTTTGGGATGTCGCAACCCATGCCTTGCCAGTCTTTGTTGTCAGTTCAACGATCCAAATGCCGAACAGCACTGCCACAGCGATGATTACACCAATCACCTTACTCACATCCACCGCAGCGCCCGCCATGAGGAGAGTGCCGACCTTTGGCAGCTCTATGGATATTGTCGGCCTTGGGAAGAGGATCTTGGTTAATCCCGACACGACCGTAGCGATGCCAAAAGTAATGATGAAGAACAATGTAAGATCGATACCCTTCTTCCTGATGACTGGGTTCAAGATGAATCGCTGCAGTCCGAAACCTAGGGCAAAACTGCTGAGCAAGCCTGCCATGATAGAAGGGACGGTCCCGAGAGACGGGCGCAGCATCCAGGTGACGAATACGCCGAAGGTGCCGATGGTGGCGATGGCGTAGTTGAGGATTCCCGAAACCCCATAGACGAGCGCAACACCCATTACCGGCAAGGAGAGAACCCCTCCTATGATGACCCCTGTGATGATGCCCCCCATAGGCCAACTCCTCCCGTATCGAAGCCTCATAGTCAGGCGCCCATATAAAGGGCCTTTACCAGTTCCCGGTTCATCTCCCTGGCGTTCTCGGTAAACACTATTTCGCCTGCGTCCAGGCCGTAGACTCGATCTGCGACCTCAAGTGCTTTGATGCTCTGTTCAGAAAGGATTATGGTAATGCCGGTCCTGTCACGGAAATCCCTCAGGATGGCTAAGATGCTTGCCACTACCTTGGGTGCTAGCCCCAGAGAGAGCTCATCGATCATCAGGACCCTCGCATCAGACACTATCCCTATGCCTATGGCCAGCATCTTCTGTTCTCCACCGCTCATCGTTCCAGCGACTTGGGAGATGCGACCCTCGAGCCTGGGAAAAGCATGGAAGACGTGCCTTAGAAGTTCACTGGTTGTGTCTTTGCTCCCGAAGAAGGCGCCCAGTTGCAGGTTGTCTCTGACAGACATCGCGGGAAAGAGGTTCCCTTCCTGTGGGATCAGCATAAGGCCCATTTTCCTCCGCTGCAGCGGGCTCAACCTCGCGATCGCCCTGCCCAAGAAGATCAGGTCTCCCGACCTTGGGTTGTTCAGGCCGGCGAAGGTCTCTAACAAGGTGGTTTTGCCACCACCGTTTGGCCCAACGATAGCCACGATCTCACCTTCGGACACAGAGAAATCTACCCCCTTAAGGGCCAGGTAGGGACCGTGCGCTACCGTAAGCTGTCTTGCATCCAACAGGGGAACAGGCACCTTTACTCCTCCAATTCCAGGTAAATTGCCAGTACCTCGCCATTTTGACGTATTGTCTCTGGGGGTCCTTCCGCGATCTTCTCTCCCTCACTGAGGACATAAATCCAGTCAGAGGTGCGCATGATCGGTTTCATTTCGTGCCCAATCTGCAGGATGGTATAGCCTTTGAAACGCAAGTCTTCTATGAATTCGCAGATCTTCTGAGTCTCAGGCCCTATAAGACCTCCAAGCAATTCGTCAAGAAGAAGGAGTCTTGGCCTTGTGGCTAACGCCCTCCCCAGCTCCACCAGTTTCATTTCGAGGGGAGACAGGCTGCTCACTGGCCGATTTGACTTTTCTTTCAGGCCTAGGTAGGCAATAATATCCATGGCCCGTTCACGGTTCTCCGATGGCCTTGAGCCCTGGTCTTTCAGGAATCCGGCGTTGACGTTTTCGAAGACACTGAGGTCGTGAAATATGTTGCGTAATTGGAATGTCCTCGCAATCCCAAGCTGGGAGACCCTGTACGGTGGCTTCCCGGTAATGTCCGTGCCTGCAAGAATGACCTTTCCTGAGTCAGGCTTCAAAGCACCGGAAATGATGTTAAACAAGGTTGTTTTGCCGGCACCGTTGGGCCCTATCAAGGACGTGATCCTTGCCGGGGGAACAGCAATGTCAACACCCTTTAAGGCCACAAGACCCCCGAAAGCCTTCTTGACACCTCTTGTCTCCAGCATCCTTCTTGACGCTCCGTTTGAAAGGATAATTGCTGCCCCCGTTGCTTGTCTAATCATGACAACGGGGGCACAGTCACCGGTGAATCAATCCCCCGCAGGGTAGGCCTGACCCTGCTCCAGCTTCGTGAGACCTTTCATCTCCTGGAGAACGCTCATTGAATCCTTCTTGGGAGTCTCGTAGGTCTTAATCATCACCTCGTGCAAAGGGAAGCTTGGGTCCAACCCGGAACCGGGTTGGAACTGTATGATCGCCCCCGTTGCCCCCGCGTTGCTCCCATAATCGCACAATGGTCCCATGGGGCTGATACAGACATTTTGGAAGGACGTCTCAAGCATGGTATCAATGAGCAACTCGTGGTCTTCTAGCGCCTTAGGCCCGGCTTTCTTAACGGCTTCAATGAACCAGTAAATGGCCTGATAGTGGTTGTTGGTATAGGCTTCGGGATAAGCGTCCTGCCCGTACCTTTCCTTCCACTTTTTCACGAATTCAGCCCAGGCCGAACTGTCCGGGTCGTGATCGGCGAGCGTATAGATGTTTTCCGCTCCGTACGCTCCTGTGATCTTGGCACCTCCCATGTTTGAATACGTGGGATCGTACAGGAAGTACTCCGGGACGGCTCCGGCATCTCGAAGCTGTTTGGGAAAGCTGAACCAACCGGCCCCCATGTAGGCGCAGTAGAGGGCATCTGGCTGTGCTTGTTTGATGATATCTACCTCAGTGGCAAAATCGGTCTTGTCAAGTGGGGTATAAATGACGGGTGAGATTTCGAAAGGTTTCCCGTTATTCTCCCAGTATGCCTTCAGGCCCATGCTGTTGCTGTAGCTCCAATCGTAATCGCCACCTACAAAGGCTACCTTCTTGGCGCCCATCTCGTGGAAGAACTGGCCAGCAAGCCACCCACAGTAGTAGTCGGAGTATCCATAGTAGCAGACCCATTTGGATAGGGGGACTTCCCCTGGAGGGATGTACTTGGACATGCTTAGGTGACCACCAACCACGCAGGGAAGCTTGTACTGTGGCGACAGCTGGCATGGCACTCGGAGCTCCGTTTCCAGCGCAGCACCGATGATTAGGTCCGGCCCCCAAGTCTGGACTTCCCGTTCGAGCTTCTTCTGAAACGTTGAAGGTTTGGTTTCGGTGTCAATCACCTTGTAATCGATGCCGGCAAACCCGGGAATTCCAGTCTCGTTCAGTTCGTCCACCGCCATGCGAATCGCCCTGTCATACGCTGGTCCGAGGTTGGCAGCTTCCCCTGACAATGGCATTGTGCCAAGAATCTTGATAGCCGGTAGGGTGGTGTCAGTAGGTGCAGGGGCGGTCGGTGCAGTGCATGACGTGACACCTCCGGCGAGTAGTATCGCCAGTGACAACGCCGCGAGCGCTTTAAGCGTCTTCTTGTTCATGCACACTCCTCCTTTCCCTCATTTCCTGATGCCATACTGCCCTAGGCGATGCTGTTTCCTCTACGAGATTCACCTCCTCAGACCTTCACCTGCTGCCATCCAGTACCAGCAAGGTCCTCTTGTCGCTGTTCTTGCCGAGAGTCTTTCCCACAGCCAATCGTGGTGCCTATAACACCTCTTTAGCGGGCGAGATTAAGAAGCACTGCCTGCTCTGCGTCAGATTCATCCGGCAAAGAGAAATGGCCATGTTCAAGGCAGCAGCTGCGGGATCTATCACCGGAACCCCCAGCTCAGATTGCAGGAGGTCGGTAAAGGAAGACATGCCCGTGCACCCCAGCACTATGGCTTCAGCTCCATCCAGTTCGATAGCTCGCCTGGACTCTGAAATAATTGCGGTGATCGCCTTGTTGTGCTCCTTCAAGGCTAGAACCGGCACGTCCGCGGCCCTTACCGAAGCCACCTTCTGGGATAGCTCATACCTGCTGATATTGTCCCTGATGAGACTGGCTGTACAGTTGAGCACAGTTATTACCGAGAACCTGCGACACAGGCCCATGGCATACTGGTAGCTGGCTAGTCCAGCGCTCACTACCGGTATGCTGACAGCCTCTCTTGCCGCCCTGGCAATCGGATCCGCAGCACAGTCTATGGTAACTGCATTGTACCCTTCGTTTTCGGCCTTACGCACCTCCCCTAGCAAATGCGATGCGACCAGAGCCTCGTCTGAGGCTGATTCCAGCGACACGGGGCCGTGCTCCAAACAGACGGTGTCGACTCGAATACCCTCAGGGACAGCCTTCCTGCGTTCCTCAATGGCCAGTCCTAGAAACTCCAGGGAGGAATTGGGTATTATGACCTTAATTCTCATTCAACCTCGCCTCCAGCGCATTGGCGTTCTATGCCTCTCTACGCCAACAGCATCCCCGACTCCATCACCAAGACTCCGTCAACCCAAAGACTGGGGCGCAGCATCACCCCGTCAAGGTGGCAGGCTACCCTAACCCGCCCGCCGAAGCTAGCGTTGGACCCCAGTGCCACGTGCACTGTGCCCAGCACCTTCTCATCCTCGAGAACGTTCCCCACAATGGTTGCCGCCGGGTTCGTGCCAATCCCCAGCTCGGCCAGGTTTCGGGCGGCAGGACCTGCTGCGTCAAGCATGGCCTCCAGCCTCTCCGCGTAGCCGCGCCCTGTCACTGACACGGCCTTCCCCTCCACCACCTCTATCACAAGGGGATGGTCGAGGAACCCTATGCCAGCCATAGTCGAGTCAACTACCATGTGCCCGGTGGCCGAACCCTCAACCGGGGCAATGTAAGCCTCGCCTGCGGGTAGATTGCCGAAAGCGCCTGGGGATGTGTATAGGCCCGTATCGCGGACTGCCCTGCGGCCGGAAATGTCCATCGTAAGATGCGTGCCTGCGGGCGTCTCCAGCTGCACCGAGGCTCCCGCATCCAGCAGCGAAGCCACTTTTTCGGTAACACACGAGATCTGCCCGTAGTCAGCATCCAGTGAGCGTGCGGCGATATCAGAGGTAATGCCCGGCATGCTGGCAAGGCGGGTTCCGGCTTCGCTAGCTTCTCTTCTCGCAACCGTGTGGGTGAGAGACCTGGAGGTCGGGAGGAGACATACGGCCGATTCCTTCATGGCCTTCGCCACCGGTAGAGGGGGCTCTTCTCCGTGCGCCTCCCGCGGGCGCATGACCATCATCATGGGTTCTCCCCGGACCTTCCAGGCGGCCCGCCACAGAGCCCATGCCACATCGAGGCAGTGCTGGTCCGTCACTATGAGAACGGTTTCACCTTGCTGGACGCTTAGGCACTGGCTGACGGCTACAAGCGCTCCTGCCTGTAGTCTGGCCGTAAGGTCCTGCTGCATCTTCGCTTCCCTCCCTGGACAAGCCTGGTGATTGACTGCCGCCGCTCGGATTAAGCACGCATTGTCCAGGTTAGAGCGTCTACTTCCCGTCTTGAAGAGGCGGCACCTTCTGGACCCCTATCTACTTGCCGAGACCGGCGGCCAAGCGGGCCAGTTTAGGATGCACGACCCTGCCTTCCTCCACTATCATCTCGCCGTCAATCCATACGGATGAATTCAAGCAGATCCCATCGGCATGAGTCGCCGCCGTGCCTACCTTTCCTTTGAAGAAGGGCCCCTGAAAGCCGATGCCCCATTCCGTGGAGCCCCATACGCGTTCGTCTTCAGTGCACAACCCTGAAAGGCGTGCCCCGGGGTTATACCCATAGCACACGTGGGCCATGTGATACATCTTCTCATCGCCCAGCCTCTCCAACCAGTCCTTGACCTTCGCTGCTTCCGCCCCACCCTCGATCCCGGTAATGATTCCTTCCTTGACGGTCAACTTGACGGGGTCTTTCAGGATGCCCAGATCAGCTTCCCCTCCGCCCGAGAAAGAGCCGTCAAACACAATTGCCCCGTTTATGCTTTCCTCCACTGGAGCCCAGCCGATCTGGCCTATCAGGAAGTGCGCTCCGGGGACATCTGCAAAGAGTTCGTTGGTGACCGGCCTCTCTGGATCATTCTCGAAGCTCACGTCAGTACCCGAAGGGTTCGTGATACGCATGTGCTTGGCGCTGCGAGTCATGGAGACGAGCTCCGACTGGAAAGCGTGTTGCGCGGGTATATCGATCTTCCCTATACAGCGGACGAACTGGTCGGTATCCAGGCCACCCAGGAAAAGGTACCTGACCCGGGTGCCGTTCATCGCCTCCAGCCAAGGCGAGGAATACAGCAGCCACTGGTTGTTGAGCTCAATCCATACGTCAGTGTTAGGTATGGCAGCCTTCAACCCGTCAGCCAGCCTAGGGTCGGCAACCTTGCCGTAGCCTGCGGGAGTGGAGTGCCAGGCAACCATGACATTGGCCCCTGCCACCTCAGCAGCCTTGGCGATCTCCTCAGCGGGCTTCCATTCCGAGGCTGAGTCGATGGTGATGAGGACGCTCTCTCCCGGTTTCACCTTACACAACTCGTTGATAATCTTGTGCCCTGTCGTCGCCAGCTCAAGGTCTTGAATGGACGGCATTATTCACTACACCTCCGTGCCATAATCTGCCTACCCACTTCCCTCTGGCAGGCCAGGAGCCCTTCGTCGAAGACGACCGAAGTTCAGCCCCACGCTTGGACAATATTGCTAAGAGTCAATTTTGGGATAAGATGCCATATTCCGTGATAGGAAGAGGCAAGGTCCGGGTTGTTGTCAGGCATGCACAAACGGTTGGGGCATCTCTTGTCCGAACCCACTGACCCAGCCGGGAAAGGTCTAGGTCGAGCGAAATGTGAAGAAGGCCCGGGGTTGGATGAGGCACTCCTTCAAGGTGGGGGCGCCCCGCAGTACAACATGCCCGGTATGGCGAGAAGGATGAGAAGCTCCTGGGGGGGTGGCGGGTGGAAAAGCAGCCTACTGCAGCTTGCGCAACGCCAAGGCCAGTTCGACTTCGAGCGAGCGTTCCATGGGGTCATACCCCAGCCGCGAGCGGACCTGCTGAAGGCGGTACTTGACAGTGTTGCGGTGCAGGTGCAGGCGCGACGCCGTCTGCTCATGGTTCCCTCGACACGCCAGGAAGACCTCCAAGGTTTGCAGGAGCTCCGCGTTGCGCGGGTTGCTGTGGTCGAGCAAGGGTCGCAGTCTTTCCGAAACGAAAGCGGCGGGCTCTCCCGCTCCTTTCACCGCCAAGAGCAGCTGGTAGACGCCCAGATCATCCCAGCAGTGGACCCCGGAGGACCCTCGGAGCCGTGACCCCACCTCGATTGCGTTACGGGCGGTGGAGAAACCTTTAGGCAGTTCTCCGATCTCGGCGCAGTAGCATCCAACCCCTATGGAAGCGGTGACGTGTGAGAGACGTCTAGAGATCTCCTGGGCCAACATCTCGGCTATGCGCTTGGCTTCCTGCAACACTGCCCTCCTATGTGCTTTGGGGAACTGGGGGAGCACTATCAGCAGGTCCCCCCTGGACATCACGAAGCCCCCATCGGCTTCGGTGTCTACCATCCGGATTGCCATCTTCTTCAGCTTCTCCTTCTCGATAGACACTGGATCTTCTTGCTCTGGGTCCCGGCCCCTGCCAGCCCGCACCTTGGTATCAGCCACCAACACACAGTGACAGCCCGCGAGATTGACCCCGTATGCGTGTGCTCTTCTCTGAAGCACTTCCTTGGGTATCAATCCGTCCAGCAGATCATCAAAGAAGCCCCTCTGCATTCGCCACTCCGCTTCTTTGAAGGTTCTTTCGAAAAGCAGCGCCAATGCGACTGGCAGTGAACACTGTGCAAGCAGTAGGCGTTTGGTATCATCGCGCTTGGTCTCCAATGCCACGAGGTAGCCGAGCATAAGCGCTTTGGCTCCCAGAGGGACAGTGAAGTAGTTTATGCCGTCTATTTCTTGCACCAGGCAGGTGCTCTCTTCCCCATCCAGTCGCGCTCCGTCCAGGGCTGCCCGCAAGTCAATGCCTATCACCTCGATGGGCATCACTTCCCCAGGCGGGCATGCAAGGAAGCGGACCTTTAGTTTTGGATCTAGAAGGAGAACGGGCACCTTCAGCAAATCGGCCAGTTTCTGTATCATGGGCTCAAGGCCCATGCCCTCAATAATCTGGGTCTCAAGTTCGATGTGTGCCTGGAAGGCCAAGTCCAGGTACTGCGCTCGCCTGTTCACAATAGCAGTGACTACAGGAGTGATGATCTCGATATACCTTACATCTAGGGGGATTTCCAAAATGGGAAATTCCAGCTCGTTCGCCCGGGCAATCACGGTTTCCGGGATCCCGTGAAGATATCTCTCGGAATAGCATACCGCAAGGGCTGCTGCGTCCGCACACACAAGATCCTCCACCAGCTGGACGAGATCTTTCGCGGTGCGGTAACAGTATGCTGCGGTTATCATGAGCTCGTGCCCGCTAAACCAGCGTACGGCATCAGGGACTTCGATGACACTCACGTGCCGGACGATGTTAGAAAGGCCGCCTCTTCCTGCCACAACTCGAGCCTTCGTCAACGCGCCAAGGTTTAGCGCCTCTTTGACGGTAATCCCTGTAGCCTCTGGATAAAGAGCATCGTAGAGATGACTCATGAGGATCCCTGCCCATCTCTCGTGATGCCGGAATTATTTAGTCAGCTGAACCTAACTGCGGATTACGGCAACTTACGGTGCAGTGGGCAGAGTGGTGGGGATGGGGAGTCTGTTTCTTCCATTAACGGTTTTTGGAATGGTTTCTGCGGGTTAGAACAGATTCCTTCCAGAAGCCGCGACGGCAGTTTCGGAATGAAGTTTCCGTGTATCTCCTCTAGCCTTGCTCGTCTTTCGCCCTGGGCGCCACCGCTCAAACCCTCTTGCGTGGCCGATACAAAGATGCCGTCTTGTAAGCCTCGCCTCGTTCACGTACTGGTTCCTTTGCGGCATTAATGTGCTGGCCGACTTTGAAGCGTCAGCCACAGAAGCAAAGAGCGCATAAGCGCCAGTCCTGGTTTCGAAATCTCCGGCGCTGCGTGCGGAGGCGAACCCACCGGGCTACCCAAGAAAGCAAGTACGGGCGGGAGCGAAGCCGATTCTGGGAGAATACGCCGGAGGGCCGGGGGCAATCTTCGCTGGCTCACGATACTTCTTTCACCAATGACAGTGATGCCAACGGGCGCAAGAACGTCAGGGTGGTACCATGCCACTTGGCGTAGGCCAAATCGAGTTTCCTGTGGGTCATCAACTAGTCCTAAGAGAATTGGCAAGAGGGTATCTAGAGACTGATGGGGGTTTGGAGGCCACGTATGGTAACCTGTCCTGAAGGGAATGGCTCCTCCACTGAAGAATCAATAGACAATCCTTTACAAAAAGGAATGAAGTGATCAGACATGGGTAGTGGATTAAGACAGATATGCCGGTCTCACAGCAAACTGTCTTCCGACGACATAGCAGTCCTCGAGTCGGTGGAACTGCACGTCCAGTTGATAGCGGATTTGACCCGGTCAGACATATTCATCGACTGCCTCACCCGCGATTCGTCCTCAGCAGTGGTAGTGGCCCACGGCAAGCCAACAACGGGAGACTCCCAGTACCGGTCTTCAGTCTTGGGACAGCTTGCCTTTCGTGATAAGGAGCCTGGCGTTCTCCGAACACTGGAGTATGGGATCCCCACCCACAGCACCAGGGGGGTCAGCCAGGAAGGGGTGTGTGTCAGCCAGAGCGCCATCCCCATCAAGAACGCCTCCGGTGTCACCGTTGGATGTCTCATCATGGAGCAGAACGTCACAGAGCACATCCAGCAGAGAGCCCGGGTGGAACTCTTGGAAAACCGAACTCACATACTCACTGAGAGCCTTCTCCAGGTGGCCCTTCAGAACGGTGGACTGCCTGACATCCTCTTGGACGGACTAGTGGCCGTGGACGCTTCCGGTACCATAACCTATGTGAATGCATCGGCAAGCCGCCTCTTCTCAGAACTGTATGATGTGCCCGTCCCTGAAGGCCGGAACATCGAGATCATTCTCGGTAGGGGTTTTGCGGAGCAGGACGGTCTTGGCAGGGCTGTGCAGCTGGAGAGAGAGGTCCAGATGCAGAACAAGACACTCCTGGTCCAGGTGGTACCTCTCTTTGACAGGGAACACTTGGTAGGTGCATTCCTGGTGATGAGGGATGTTACTGACATCAAGAGGAAGGAAAAGGAGCTCCTGGCAAAGACGCTTACCATCCGCCAGGTGCACCACAAGGTCAAGAACGACCTCCACACGCTGGGTGCCCTCTTGCGCATGAGGCAACGCAATTGTTCATCAGAGGAAGGGCGGAGGGCATACCTCGAGGCCATAAGCCTCATCAATACCATCGCCACCTTCCATGAGATATCTATGGGGGCAACCACAACCCAGCTAACCAACATAGAGGAGGTCGTTAACCGGATCATTCGCAACATCCAGGACCAGTACCAGTTTGGCGGCAGGGCTGACATATCTGTCTCAGGGGTTGAGATGAAGATATCCCCGGAGAAGGTAACTCCTGTCGCCTTGATCCTGCATGAGATCGTGCAGAATTGTTTCAAGCATGCAGCAGACACCAGCATGTTAAGGGTGCTAATCAAGTTGGAGAAGTCAGACTCCCACTATCGCATCCGCATTTCGGATAACGGTTCAGGATTTGGAGGAAGGGTGTTGACCGGCGAAGTACAGGGTACGGGGCTTCAGATAGTGAACGTGCTTGTAAGAGAGGTATTCGGCGGCAGTATCCGCCTTCTGAATGATGGAGGGGCAGTCGCGGAGCTCGAGTTTCCCATGAGCAGTTTTGCCTAGACCTTCACCATGTGGGGGTGGCGGCGGAGTCCCGCCTTGTCCTGAATGGGCGGGCTGTCAAGGAACATGAGGCCCGCCGGGGTGATGAAGCGACTAGCGGCCAAGGAACAGATCGCCTGCCGGCTCCCTTACCGGATCCCGAGAAGAAACCTCACGACTTAGCAGGCTATAGGAGGCAATCACCGATTCTGCGATTTCTGTCATGCTCTTCCTGGCGTTCATGCTCGATCGCTGCAGCACCTTCATGGCTTCTTCCTCGGAACAGCCCGTGTGCTTCATCACAAGCCCTTTCGCCTTCTCCACCAGCTTCCTTGCCTCGAGTTTGGTGGCGATGCTGTTCACCTTTTCCTCGAGGGCACACATCTTCCGGAAGTTGGATACCGCCACCTTTATCGCAGGAAGAAGACCATCAGGCTTGATGGGCTTGACCAAGTAGGCCTGCACCCCGCAGAGCAATGCCTGTTCCACCATAACCTGGTCAGAATATGCGGTGAGGAGCACCACCGCACTGAGTCTCCTCTGCAAGATCTCAAATGCGGTTTCGAGGCCATCAAGGCGGGGTAGTTTCACATCAAGAATGGCCACATCAGGTCTTGTTGTCTCTACCATCACCATGGCCGTCACACCATCAGCTGCTTCCCCACACACGTATACTCCAACATCATTCAATACCTCTCGCAGGTCTAGCCTAATCAGAGGGTCGTCATCCGCTATTACCGCGGACAAGCAATTCCTTGGAGCATTCACGCACTGCACCCCCATGCCGCTTTTTGCCAGGAACTCCGCAGTTTGGCCCTGAGAGAAGGTACACACACAGAAGTTCGGCAATTGTGGGAGAATTCCTGCAGATCTCACGGCCAAATGTTAGTGCATATGTGCTCGAAACCGTCTACTTCCCCCCATGCTCCCTCCGCATCTGCCCACTAGTTCATCCCGTGAGTGGGTTAAGACCATGCTGCCCGTTCTCTGGTAGAGCGGAATACCAGACCGTGGAAACGTTGATTCTGTCCGAGACTAAGAGATAGATCATGGCCGGCCGCCATCACGCAAAGTCAGGCGGGCTCCGCTACCTCCCTAGATTCGCGGGAAGGCCCCGGGAAGCGCCTCATTGGCCTGCGGCCCATATCCTACGACTCAGCCGCTAAAGATAATGGGCGCCCCCTCGCCTTACCCGTTAACACTGGCGCATGTACTAGGTTGACCTACTCCGAACCTTTGCCTCTCGCCTATGGGCTCCCCTCAGGTGCCATCTCGCAAGACGAGGGACACTACTGAGCGAAACGTCCTCGCACACTGGTACCGCCAGCACCGGGGCTAGCACACCTCCTTTCCTCGGCTCTCGGCAAATACTGCCTGGTCACCCTCCTACAGTGTAGACCTGTCCGGATTGATGTGACTAGGCCATACCAGCCTATCTCGAGAAGTACATGTCAGGGATCCACAATGCGATCTGCGGAAACGCCATGACGATCAACAACCCAAGGCACATGATCAGCACAAAGGGAACCACCGAACGGTAGATGTCCGCCAGCGTTATCTCCTTGGGGGCCATGGCCCTCATGAGAAACAGGTTGTACCCGAAGGGCGGTGTCAAGTAGGCAACCTGGCAGGTAATAGTGTACAGAACCCCGTACCAGATTGGGTCAAAGCCCAGCTTGATTACAAGCGGAACGTAGAGCGGGGCAACGATGATCAGCATGGCGGTGTCGTCCAGGAATGTGCCCATTAGAAGGTAGGATATCTGCATCACCCCCATTACCGCCCAGGGGCTCAAGTTATAGTTGAGAAACACGTTCTCCAGAGCCTTCACTGCACCAAGACCATCGAACACAGAACTGAAGGCCAGGGCCGCGGAGATGACCCACATGAACATGCAGCTCACATTCAGGGTTTCGTGAAGTACCTCCATCATTCCCTTCCAGTCGAGCCTTCGCTTGGCAAGGGCAACCACCGTCACTGCGAGAGCACCCACCGCTGAGCACTCTACCATGCTGGTGATCCCCATTAGAAACAGTCCCGTCATGGTGAAGATGATGATCAGGGGGATCACTCCGGCACTGAGCAGTGCCAGCTTCTTCGCCAGGGGGATTTGCCGCTCCTCCAGCGTCGCCGCAGGCCCCAGGTGCGGCTGGAACAGGCACCTTATGTAGATGTAGAGAATGAACAGGCCCGCCAGGAGCAGGCCAGGCAAGATGCCCGCCATCCACAACCGCCCAACCGGCTGCCGCGCTATCATCGCGTAAAGAACCAGGACCACGCTGGGTGGTATCATGATGCCCAGTGAACTGCCCGCCTGGATAACCCCTGTAACCATAATCTTGTCATAGTCGCGCTTGAGCATTTCCGGCAAAGCCAGGGTGCTTCCAATGGCCATACCGGCCACGCTCAGGCCGTTCATGGCTGCGATGATCGACATCAGGATCACAGTGCCTATGGCCAAGCCGCCCTTGACCGGGCCAAACCAGACATACATCATCTGGTAGAGGTCATCCGCTATTCCTGACTTTGAGAACATGTAGCCCATGTAGATGAACATCGGGAGGCTTACCAGCGCGTACCAGTTCAGCAGCTTGAAGCTTCCGTGGTAGGCAAGTTCTAAGGACCCTTCGCCCCACAGGAAAAGGGCGAAGAGGGCCGCCACAAAGCCGATAACCGCAAATATGTGGCGGCCCGTAAGAAGGAGGGTGAGCATGGAAAGGAACATCAGAATGGCTATCATCTCGTAGTTCATCTAGTGGTCTCCCTCCCTCTCATCCTCAAGAGGTTCTTGAAGAACTCCGAAAGCATTTGCATGGTCATCAAGGCGATCCCGATGAGCATAATGACTTTGATGGGCGCCAGGGGCGGTCCCCATGACGAGTACGTTACCTGGCGGTACTCCATGGCATACTGCAGGGACGTGATGCTGCCATAAAGGTAGATGGCCATGTACACCATGATTATGGGAAAGGTGATCACATCAGCAGCGGCCTTTCCCCTGGCCGACCACTTGTAGTGGAAAAGGTCCATCCTCACGTGCCCTTCGCGAATAAGGGTGTAGGCGCCGCCAAGCATGTAGTAGGCCGTCATGGTGAACGCGGACATCTCGACTTGCCAGATGTGAGGCTTGTTGAAGATGGTTCGCGAGAATACCTCGTAAATCAAGATCCCCATGAGCAGGAAGATCAGGTACTTGGCGAAACCGCCAACTACCTCGGTCAGCCTGTCCGTGAAGCGTACGTACGCTCTCATCTGTCTCTCTAACAACGTTTATCCACCACCAAGCGCATAATCCTGAACCCTGTGGTCCTTACTTGTAGGGAGGACCGGCCTTCTCCAAGATGTCAGCGTACTCCTTCAGGATCTCCACAACCTCGGCGCACCTGGGGCTCTGAGCAGCAATCTCGTCCCAGAACTTGAGTGCCTCCTGTTCCACGATGGCCCATTCGTCTGCCGGGATAGTTGTGAGCTGCAACTTGTCACCCTTCACGCGGTAGTGAGCCTCTCCCCACCAGTACCAGTGGAGCCTGTAGTAGTGAGACTTGTCTATTGCCAGTCTCAACATGGTCTTCAGGTGGTCCGGCAGGGCCTCCCAGGCCTTCGTGTTGGCAAACCAGCCGCCAGACCAACCTCCTGAGATGGGATTGGTGAGATAGTACTTGCAGACATCGGCCCATCCCACGGTGTAGTCCTCAGTGATGCCAGACCAGGCAACACCGTCCAGCTGCCCGGTCTGGATAGCCATTTGCACGTCTTCGTAGGGGATGGTCACCGGTACAACGCCGAAGCGCTGCATGAACTTGCCGCCAGTGGGGAACATGTACAACCTGAGGCCCTTAAGATCCTCCAGCCTGTTAATGGGCTTGACGGAAGCGATGTTGCAGGGGTCCCAGCTACCCTGGCTTATCCAAGTCACGCCATCTATCTCACCGTAGGCCTCTTCCCAGATCTCATTCAGTCCATACCAGTTCCACAGGACGTTCACATCCAGCCCGGTGCGCGCGGCCAGCGGGAAGTAGGCGGCAAAGATGGAGACATCCACGGGGGAGGCCATTGAGTCATCGTCACTGACCGCCATGTTGATGGTCCCATCCTTCAGTGCCCGGAAGATCTCCGACTGAGGGACCAGCTGGTCAGCGGCGTACACCTCAATGATCATCTCTCCGTTTGCCGCTTCATTGAACTCCTTGATGGCGTTCAGCACAACGTGCTCGTTCAGGGCAGAACCTGCATAGGACTGGAGTCTCCACCTGATGGGCTCGCCCTTCGGAGCTGAAATACTGCTGCCGGAGGAATTCTCCGGCGGAGCGGATGCTCCCTGCGAACAACCGCTCAATACCATCATGACCGTGATCAACATCACCACCATCACATACCTGCTAATGACGAGGAACCCTCTGTTTTTCCGGCTCATCCAGCTTCAACCCCCCTTGATTTTATGGGAATGTTCTGGCAATGTCTTTCCAGATGTCCCCCCCAAGCCCTGGCGTAGCCGAAAAGCTGGTTCCAGGGAACGCCTGAGACTTGCACCATTGCCCCCAGGCAAAGGCATCCTAGCCATCTTGGCTTCCTATTGCCGTGATTCCGGTATCATCATCCAGGGCCGTCTGTTCCAGCCGCCGCTACCGGGCATGCGGCGGGCCATGGCATCACTGGTCTTCCCCTTCTTGTTCCACCTGGCCCGCCCGCATGCCTTCCAGTGAACCTGTCTCTAGCCCTGGCAACACCTTTAGAGGTGCTCCAGTCGTCCTAGGCTCCCCCCGCAACGTGCGGGAAGACTGTAACCTCACAGCCGTCCGGAAGAAGGTCATCGAGTTCAATGCGTCTTCCATCCACTAGAACCACCACTCCGGGTCCGGGTGACAAGCCCAAGACCTTGAACAAGTCTCGCAGAGTGGATTTCGGTTCAAGTACCACCTCATCCTTACCCGTGTGCTTGCATGGAGTCAATCCGCCGGCTGTCCAGACTCTCACAATTGGCATATGGGGTTTCCTCCGTAGGCCTACCGTAACATCGTCTTGCCCAGTAGATCGTTGACTTTCAGTCTTGCCTTGGTTCCGGGAAGGGGCTCACCGCTGGCACTCCATCCCCGGACGGAATTGTACTCCTTCAGGAGGAAGGCTTCAGTCTGTTCGTCAAAGGCGTGGCCCTTCATCATCCCGTTGGGCAGGGGCTGGCGGAAGCGTGGTGGCATCTTGGCCTTGCTCTCCTGGGTCCACCCCTGAGACAGGTTGAAGCACCTGATCAGGTTCCAGATCCTCTCCCCTGTCTCGAAGAAGGCCTTCTCATCATAGGAGAGGCCCGTGGCCGCGTTGAGCATCCTGATGTAGGATCCCGTGGAGATCCCGGACCTCCCAAACTCGCAGGCAACGAGGGAGTAAAGGCCTGCCAGGAGGTTCTGCTCCCATGCCACGATCTCGGCCTTGCCCTGCGTGCTGCGACCGTCCTCAACGGGCTTGTCGAGCCATGTTCCCTCTGTCTCATAGCCGATGGGGAAGGCCCGCTGGTGGCAGCCACCCCGGTCGCCGCTGAGGTAGGCAAGCCCCATCCCAGCTGAGCCCCTCGGGCCCCAGGCCGGCGTCTCGAGGCCCTGGATGAAGCACCCAAGTTCCCGGCTCTTCGGTCCCAACTCACCGGTTACCCGTTCGAGTCCCTCGGCGAGCAGGTCGCCGGTGCCACGCCTGTAGGCTATGTCCTTCGATAGAGCCATGAGACCGCCCGAGTTGCCGAAGGCAATGCCCCCTTCTCTCCACTCATCGCTCTTCAGGAGTCCTTCCTTGAAGGCCTCCGCGGCAAAGCCGAGGACCGCACCAAGGCTAATTGTGTCTAGCCCCATGCGGTCGGCCAGCTCGTTGAACTCTGCCAGGTCACACGGGTCCGCTATGTCGAGGTTCCCGCCGAGAAGGCCAGTGGTCTCATACTCCACGTTGTCGCATACCTGCCCGCTGGACAGGTACACCATCTTGCTGCAGTGAATGGGACACCCGGCACACCCTACGTGCCGGACCCAGAGCTTGGACTGGCCATCCACGTTGATGGGGTCAGCCTTCTCGTACCACCCGTCGGAGAAGTTCCTGGTTGGGAAGAACCCGTAGGTGTTGGAGAAGTCCAGGAGCGAGAGGCTGCTCGAATTGGCCAGTGCCAGGCTTGAGGTGGAATCCGCGATCTCCTTCGTTGCCTCCCGCACAGCCTCGATGAAACCACGGGGGTCAGCTACCCGAGGGCCACCTGTGCCCCTGATGATCACGGCCTTCAGCTTCTTTGAACCCATGACCGCCCCGGCGCCGCACCTACCGGCCTGCCTGTGGGGGTCGCAATCCACCACGGCGTACCTCACCAGGTTCTCCCCTGCAGGGCCTATGCACGAGATCCTGAAGCCATCGTCACCGAGGTTCTTGCGAAGCCACGCGTAGGTTTCGTACGTGTCCAGGCCCCACATTTCTCGGGCAGGCCGTATCTCCACGCTCTCATCGTCTATGACGATGTACGAAGGTTCCTGGGCCTGCCCGGTAATGACTATGGCGTCGTACCCGGCGTACTTCATTTCTTGGGCAAAATGACCTCCGAAGTATGAGTCATTGAACATGTCTGTCAGAGGAGACTTGCATACAACGCATCCCCTCATCGAAGGCGCCATCGTACCCGTGAGTGGGCCTGAGACATACATCAACGGGGCTTCCGGGTCATATGGCCCAAATGCCTTGTCCTTGAAACTCTCAAGGAGCATCTTCGCTCCAAGGCCCTTGCCTCCGATGAGACTCTCCTTTGCCCATTGAGGCAGTGGGACGAAGGAGTGCCTCCTGCTAGTCAGGTCAATCTGCAGGATTTTCCCCGCATAGGACATGGCTGTTCACCTCCCACCGTAAGAGAGCGCCCCGGTAGGACACCACTCCACGCAAGATGGACTTCCCCCGCAAAGGTCACACTTCCGCGCAATGTCACCGTCCATGACGATCACGCCTTGAGGACACGCTTTGGCACACTCGCCGCACCCGGTGCAGTCGTCCGCGCTTATCTTCACTACGCCGGTCTCCTCATCCCGGGCAATGGCCTCGGAGGGACACACCTTGGCACATACCGGGTTCCTGCACTGGAGGCAGACCCATGGCCTTGCCCACACGCCGTCCTTCTCCACAGCGATCCTCAACACGCCTTTCCGGGGGTTGAAGGTACCCACCTTCTCGAAGGCACATGCCAGTTGACAGGTGCGGCAGTCTGTACACAGACTAGGATCACAATCCAACCGGTTCATACCTTTAATCCCTCCTGGTCAGACCGTCGTGTTGCCGTTGTACATGTCACGCATGAACTTCCGGGTGTTTTCGGTGGTAAGCCTCACGGGGTTGTAGCTTGCCAGGTCATACATGAACTGTCTCTCATTGACCAGGTAGTCCGCGACTTCGTCCAGGTCGCTTTCCGGTACGCCCGCATCCTTCAGGCACAGCGGCAGGCTCACGTCCTCCATCAACTCGAATACAGCCTTGATACCGGCCTTGGCAGCGTCTCGCTGGGACAGGCCGCTTATGTCCTTCCCCAGGACAGTGGCAATCGAGGCAAGTTTTCCTTCGCAGTACGGGTTCGCCATGCAGAACTGCATTACGTAGGGAAGGGCCACCCCACAAGCAACCCCGTGGGGGATGGAGTACCTTGCCGATATGCCTTCAGATACGCAGTGCCCTAGAAGCGCTGGCCCTCCGACCCAGGGGAAACCTATCACCCACCCGCCCAGCATCGCTGCGAACGACAGGTCGGTCCTGGCCTCCAGGTCCTCACCCCAATAGTAGGCCTTGCGCAGGCTCTTCCCTACAAGGCGGATCCCCTCCAGGCCCATGGAATCCGACAGGGGGTTTGACTGCATGGACATCACTGCCTCAGCGCAGTGGCTCAGGGCGTCCATCCCTGTGCCAGCCGTGACGTAGGGCGGGACGGTAAGGGTCAGCACCGGGTCCACTATGGCTACTGCGGCCAGCTGCTGGGAACTGGTAATCCAGGTCTTGATGCCGGCTTCGCTCAGTACTGCGGTGTTGGAGACCTCACTTCCTGTTCCCGAGGTGGTGGGAACGAGCACCTTAGGGAGGGCATGAGAACGAACCATCCCGTCAGTGTCGGCGGGAGCGGAGTACTCCTTGACGTCACCCGGATTGGTGGCCATCAGGGCGGCAACCTTGGCCCTATCCATGGAGCTGCCTCCGCCTACACCCAGGACCACACTGAAGTCTTTCTCCCGGGCCCTTGAGGCAACATGCCTCATGCTCTCCATGTCCGGCTCTGTGGCTTCGGTGGCAACCACCGTAGCGTCCAGGCCGCTCTTTGACATCTGGTCAGTGACCCTGGATATCACCCCCGAACTCTCGAGGAACTTGTCAGTGATGACCAGCACATTCTTGGACTCTTGCCCCAGCGCCTTAACCTCGTCTCCGACGTGCTCCAGTGAGCCGGGTCCGAATAGTACCCTTGGCGGGTTATCCCACGCGAACTGCTGCCCCGGCCTTCCGAAACTTGAGGTGGACACTACGAACTCCTCCTTTTTTGGGTACTGAGAAAGAATACAGCCTGCTGGCCGACAGTCGTCGGCTCAACAGGCTTCGTTGCCAGGGGAACGGCGTTGTTCCTTACTTGCTGATTATTCTACACCATGGAGGTTTCTCCTTCTTGGCAGGGGGAAATTCCTAAATCTTGTGGTATTACCTGCGGGCCTCCTGGCGGAGTTCAAACCAGTGGAGCCTTGCCCGTCTCCTTCTCCAACAAGCGGGTTATGGCTTTAACGAAATCCTCAAAGTCCTCTGAGCCATTTGCGTTCCAGAAAATCGGCAGGCTGAGCATGGATGATAGTTGAGGGAAGAAAAGGTTTACCCCACGGGATAGTGCATACGTGGGGTTTTTGGTCGTAGATAGGGAGGGTTTTCGGAAATCGACCCCAAGAAAGAACCAGGTAATCCTGCCCTCGTTGTCGAAGTGATGTTTGACGCACAAAACCCCTGACAGGATGTAGGATCACCCATGGCAATTATACCACAGGGGCGGCTGTTTGGGTGGGAGGAGATTGAGGAACTTGGGGACCTGGAGCGGCTTAGGCTGGTAGTGGAGCACATGCCCGATGGGGAATTGATGAGAGAATTGGAGTCCGAGAGGGGAAACGGCAGGGACGATTACCCAATACGCGGGGTGTGGAACTCGATCCTGGCGGGTGTGGTGTTTGGGCATCCATCCATC
This sequence comes from Bacillota bacterium, assembly GCA_040754315.1. NCBI lineage: Bacteria > Bacillati > Bacillota > Bacillota bacterium. The sequence goes on along the minus strand of JBFMCS010000019.1, from coordinate 5,080 downwards.
GAAAGCCTAAGGCGGGAACTTGGGCGGAATGCCCGGATCAGATACGTATGTGGTCTACAGGATGTGCCACCTTCATGGGTATATAGCCGGTTTCTTGGGAAGGTGCTCAAGAAGGAGAAGATGGTCCAGGGCATCTTCGACCGGGTGATAGAGGAATTAAGGGGCTTGCTTCCGGATTTAGGGACTCGCCTTGCGGTAGACGGCAAAGCCATTCCGTCCCATGCCATGCCCGGGAAGCGGGAAGAGTCTGGAGACAGGAGGCGTGATACGGACGCCGATTTCGGCAAGAAAACCTGCCAGGGTAAGTCCCAGGACGGCAGTACGTGGAAGAAGGTGATCAAGCATTCCTGTAGACTTTTGAATGACTTTTGACAGCAAAAAACCTCCTGGGAAAATGGTGGTCGAATATGTTCCGCGGAACATATTCCAGGACAAGCCTTTGGGGACGTCCTCCAAAAAACTCAAAGCCTATCACGTGACACATGAGCCAATTCCGGTTATCCATCCGCGTGACGACTCGAACAAACATGTGGCGGCTGAAGGAGAGCACCATGATGAAGCCCCATGCTTTCTTCCTGACTCCAGGTGGATCCTCCCAAAGACCAAGGTAACCGAAATCTATCTGGGCTTCTTCACCAGGGGCAACTTCGGGCCGCCATACGGTGGGACGTGAAACCAATAGCACCTCCGGCATCGCTGCCTTTGTGTATCGCCTGAAGGTGCTCTCACTTACGCCAATACCTGCTTCGTCCTTGAGCCTTTGCCATACAGTACTGGCTTTGTTCTCCTTTAAAGCTTCCCGGATATGCTCCTTGTACGGCTCGAGACCCTCAAAGCTCACGCACCGTGCGAAAGGGTCATGAGTAAACGGAAAAGCCTCCCGTATGAACCGAACCCAATCTGCCTCAGATACGGGTGTGTCTCGGGTGATTCCGGCTTCTTCCGCTCTCCGAACGTATTTCCTGACCGTATTTCTGTCTGTCCCCAAACTCGATGCTATTCTCCGAATTGAACTCCCCGCTTGCCAGTGAAGGTAGATCTCAATGAGAACGCGCACAGCGAAATCCCTCCGTGCCATTCCGGTGCCTCCTTCTTCTCTCTTATCACCAGAATGGCTGTATTCTCCGCTGCGCTCCACGACCCCTTATGTGGGTGAATTCCTTGACACTAAGGGTGGGTGAATTACCTGACTCTGGGATGTGTGAATTACTTGACGGAATTTCCCCTCAGGTGGGTGAATTGCATGACCGTTGACATTCCCAGGGTCATCCGGGATATGACGTGGTTACAGATATCCAGCATGGCCTCGATGGTGGCCTGCAGGTTATACCTTGCTGCATCGTATTCTCTGAAACTCCTTAGGAAGGAGTCTTCACTCACCTCCCCCAAGGAGGCAAGTGTCTGCAGGTTCTCTTCAATCAATCCGGTGTTGTGTGTTGTTGTTTCCCTGGCACCCTGTTGTGCTCAGTCACTCCTGAAGGCTTCCTCCTTCAGCCTTCCCTAGAAGTCATCTCTTATCCTTCTCAAGGTGGGATATGGCGTTACCTTCTGTGCAAGACCACACCTTCGGCTGGACCCATCACCACGGGTCCGCATTCCTCCCGGGAAAAGGATAGGGGCCACCGTAAGACCCTTCGGGTTTAGGTATCTCCGCCTCACCAGCAGGTAGACTGCTGCAAATCAATAGCAGTTCCAGCCCCAACTGGTTTCAATGCATGGCGTTGCAGGCAGTTCTTGGTGGCTGACTTTTCGGTGTAGGCCCGCTACCTCCACGTCATTTTGAGGTAAAACCGAAAGCCATGCAATTACTCCACGAGCCTGCCATAGCAGCCAGGCACACGATCCTCAAGGAAGGGATAGGCTGAACCTGCGGTAACCATGGTGTCGTACAGGCCCGCATCCACTTCCTGCACCATGACGCCTTCTTCACCACCCATCTCACCGGTGACTTCCCCCTTGGGATTGACGAAGCGACTACGCCCGAAGAAGGCGCTGTCACGGGGGCCTCCGGTTTGATTGGCCGTGACCACCCACAGCCCGTTTTCCACCGCCCTGGATCTCGTGCAGATGTCGTAGACGTAGGCCCTGGGCGACAGATTCCACGCCGCTGGCACCAGCACCACCTTCGCCCGCTCCAGCGCGAGTACCCTCACGACCTCGGGAAAGGCAACATCATAGCACACGCACGCACCCATCCGCGCCCCGCCCGCGTCAAAACAAAAGGCCTCGCTGGAAGTAGACATCTGCGCCCCCTCATCTCCTCCAACATGGCACAGGTGCATCTTCCCCCCATAGGCTGCATTCCCCTCAGGAGTAACCAGCACAAGGCCGTTCATGGGTTTGGGCGTTCCCGGGATAGGTATTCCGGCAAGAACGTAAACCCCATGCTGGGTTGAGAGTCGCGAAAGGGACTCAATGGTGGCGGGAAAGGCCTCCTCGGCCAGGGCTGGGATCCTGTCATCCAGAACATACCCTGTATTGAACATCTCCGGGAAAACAACGAGCCGTGCCCCTAGGCTCAGGCAGCGCCCGGCAAGGTCCCGGGCCACTAGCAGGTTTTTCTCCCAATCCCCCAGCCTGCATTCCATCTGTGCAACGCCGATCTTCACCCTGGACATGGTCCCTCCTCCAATCTATTGCCTCTACCCTAACGGTCAATGCACCAGGGGTAGACAGCCTACTCAATGAGCCCCTGGCCGGCTAGCCCGGCCCGGAATGCCGAAAGGTATGATTCGGACTCGTCCAGCCAGTAGCGCCTGGCAGCAATGTCCTCCCGGCCTGGCCTGTAATCGAAGTCGGCGTACGACCACCACACAGCCGCCCGTATCTCAGGAAACCGGGGCAGGGCCGCAAACATCTCCCGGATCCACCGTTCCTTGTCACCGCCCACCGAGCTGCTGGCGAATTCCGTGATTATCCACGGGAACTGGCTGTACAGCGCCCTGTACTGCAAGGCAAGGGGCTCATAGATCTGGCTAAAGGACCTCCACCGCTCCCCTGTCACCCCCTTGAAGTAATCGCCGGTGTTATACCCGGTGAGGCCAATCACATGCACATACTCATTCCCTGGGTAGTAACAGGAGTGGTGGTTCCAGTTCATGGGTGGGTAGCTGCACTCGTTGGGGTTGAAGACCCAGATGGCATTGTCCACCCCTTCTTCCTTGAAGATACGGTAAATGCGCTGCCAGACCTTTATGTACACGTCGACGTCCAGCAGGGTTCTGACGCCACCGTACTGGGTCCAGTCGGTATTCATTTCGTTGTTAAGACGGAAGAGGAAGGGGTGCCCAAAGGCCTTTGCATCCCGGGCGAACTCCCTGAGTACATCGTCCATCTCGCCGTCAAGCAGTGCCCAGTGGGCGCTTCTGAGACCGGCGTTCTCGCTGTCGAAGGTCACCGTCTGCATGGTCAGCTCGACAACCTGCCCCCGTTCAAATGCCTGCTGCATGCCACCGGTGGGAAAGGGATGGTCCGCGTGGAGGTAGTGCAGGAGAATGGGAAACTCGAACCCGAGAGCCCGCTCCATTACTGTCACTCTCTCGTAGGCCTCCGGGTCAGTAAGGGCCCAGGGGTAAAAGACCCCCCAGTAGAAGCCCTCGCCGCTCACCATCTGGTCATAGAATGCCCGGGTCTCTGCGTTCCAGTTGCCTGGCACTGGATGGAGATCCAGGTTGAACCGGGCGGAGCCTTGAGGCTCCACCGGGGTGAAGGAGCCGAGAACACCTTCGATGACAGCCCTTTGGGCCTCCAGGGATTCCGTCCTGAAGAAGAGACAGTAGAACTCCCGCTGAGAGGCAAGCACGTACGCGAGCAGGTACTCGTTCTGCGTCTCCTCGCTGCCGGCCGCAGGAGTGCGGCGGAGGGCTATTATACGGGCACGGTGCCCGTTGAGTACCTGCCAGGTGTCTTCAATGAGCTCGATCCCGTTGACTTGCCGGTGGGAGCTGAAGTCCTCCCGGGCTGTGAAGCGGTTTGGATAGTCCCTGAGATACATCTCCACGTCCCCATAGGGGGAGCGTTCCCTGGAGATCTTGATATCCAGTTCTGCGCAAAGTGCCCGGACATAGGCCGGGGAGTACTTGAAGTCCAGCTCCATTCCCGGTGGAAGACCTACCACGTATCCCCCTGGGTAGTTGGTGAAGCGCTGGACTTCCGGTTCCCTTCTCACCACCTTTATGTCTCGCGTGAAGTCAGGGTAACCGTGCTCCAACAACACACCGTCCTGGTACACCAGGGGTTCCCGGTAGACCAGGGGTTCAGTTGCTGTGGGAAGCACATCCAGTTCTGGGGAGGAAACGCCCGGAGCCTCGTCACCAGCATGTGAGGAGGCATCCAGCGCGCTACCAGGCGCCACCGTGATTGGAGGGGCAATGGCGTACAAGAGAGCCCCCATTAGGATAAGGGCTAGGACAAAAGCGCTGCGAATGCTCAGGGTCTACCCCCCCCTCACCTGTTTCAAGAGCCCTATTCCACAAGTGATCAATTAGGTCACGGCTCCTCAGACTCCTGCCTAATGGGTCCGTGTTGGATGGATTAGTTGGCCGTGACCATGGCATCCCTATTGGCCAGGTCGAGGCTGCGGGGTAGGTTCCACTTTCCGGGTTCTCCAGCGCCAGGGCTGTGCCCATTCAGCAGGTATCTTGTTGTGGCCACCATCTCCATGTGGCTGAGTTCCCCAGACCCGATATCGAGAAACGGACCCTCCATGGCCTGATCCTTCATCCCGCTGCCTGGGCGATGTACTTGATACCTGCCCTGAGTTCGCCCCCGCTTCCCCCGGTTGCTCCTCAAGGATCGAAGCGCCACGAGGGTTTCGCCGGTCAACCTTTGCCTCGTTGGAGTGGCTTTTCGTGTCTTGAGTCTCAATCCTCCCCAGTGCTGTTCTTAGGGGTTGTTAACTGCTGGCGATAGTGCAGTGATTTATGCTTTTCTATGTTATAGTAATCCCATGAAGCTGTCAGAATGGGCAAAGCAAAACGGCGTACGATACCAGACGGCCTGGCGCTGGTTCAAGGCAGGGATTCTACCGGTTCCAGCGACCAGGCTGCCGACGGGAACGATCCTGGTTGATGTGAAGGAA
>JBFMCS010000018.1 GCA_040754315.1 Bacillota bacterium | reverse complement strand
AGCAGATCAAGGCCCAGGAAGGGGTGGCGCCTTTGGCCTAACACACTCTCTTAATCTCTCGGAACCGGAACAAGAAGGTGGGGATTCTTCTTGGCCGAAAATGGGGAATTTCTAATGGCCATTGACAACGTGGGTTGGAGGTTCGAACGCCAAGTTAAGGACATGACCGGGAACACGTTAACCCAGGGCAGCGAGAGGGCGCCCTGGGCTACGTCTCCCGTCCACGCCTACTGGCAGTGGAAGTGGGTAACTATCAGCGTCGGCGAGCGTGGAAAACGGTATCTCTAAAGCACTCCTGCCCTTTGCAGTATTGCCCTGAGCTCCAACCTGGCTTCCTGGGCCAAGGGCAAGAGGGGCTTCCTGGGGTTACCGCCGTAGAGTCCCAACAGATCCATGGCGGCCTTGAGCCCTGCCACGCCCCACCTGGTCGTGACCGCAGCGTTGGCCTCAAGGATGCGCATCTGCGCCTTGCGGGCCTCCTCATGCTGGCCCTGGGCACAGAGTGCCAGTATGTCATCACACTGGGTAGGAAGCACGTTGGCTACGGCCAGCGTGCCTCCGGTGGCCCCCAGGCAAAGCGATGCGTACAGGAAGCTGCCCGAGCCAGCGAACACAGAGAAACCCGGGGCGGACCCTGATATGAGCTCCGCAATCTGCGAGATATTCCCGGATGAGTCCTTTATTCCTATGATGTTGGGGTGGCTGGAGAGCTCCTTGACCAGCGAGGCAGAAAGGTTTATGCCGGTGTTCCTGGGCATGTTGTAGAGTATGACGGGTACCGGCGAGGCCTCGGCCACATCCGTGTAGAATGCTCTCAGTGCCGAGTCTGTCATGCTCCCCTTGTAGTAGCACGGGTTGACTACCAGGGCTGCGTCGGCTCCAACGTCGGCGCAGCGACGGGTGAGCCGGATGGTGGCTTGGGTTGACTCGCACCCAGTTCCCGCCGCCACCGGTCTCGGGTAGTGCCTGCGTACGAAGCCCACCAGCTCCACCTTCTCGTCCTCCTCCAAGAGGACGAACTCTCCGTTTGAACCCAAGACCACGAGACCAGCTAGCCTGCTGTCTCCCCACGCCGCAAGGTTCTCCTCGAGCGCTGGGTAGTGTATTTTCTCCTCCTTGAAGGGGGTGGGGATGGGTGCGTAGATTCCTTCAAGCCTCACCAGGAACACCTCCCGTCGTTTTTCCCACACTCTCCACTTCGCGCCCCCCTGCCCAGCATCCTTCAGGTGGTGCCTCCCTGATTACGAGAAGCCCCCGGCCAGGCGGGCGGGGGGCCGGTCGACCGGGGGCTTCTGTCAGCGATATATCAATCAACGGTCAGGGGGATTAGCACGCTGCTTAGATCCCTTCCATCCTGCGGGCTCTCCCAGAACACCCTAACCTTGGGTTTCGATGGGGCTTGGCCCTCCGGCCAAGGCGCCAGGGCGGCGAAAACCCCCCACCCCATGCCCTCTGTGGCCGTGACAAAGGTGGTATCCAGCTGCGTTTCCCCATCCAGAAGCTGGATGAGTACGTTCCCCTCGAAGGTGCGGGCTGTCCCCATCACCAGAAGGGGTTCTGAGGGATTGAACGAGTTCCCGCTTCTAGGGAAGGCCACGAATATGTCGGGCCCTCCCATCCCTGTGAGGCGAACCATGACGGTGCTGGCCTCAGCCCTGGTAAGATAGCCGTTGGGCCGGAAGGTACCGTCCTCATAGCCCTCCAGCAGCCCAGCCTCAGTGCAGGCAAGCACATAGTCTGTCTCAAGGTCGGTGAGCCCGCCAAGGTCCGGGTACCAGCCGGTACTGCCTTCCGGCGGCTCATCCAGTCCAGCTGCCCTGGCCAGTATCACTGCCATCTCCTTCCGGGGAATGGGATTGCCAGGTTCCAGTGTGGCTCCGTAGTCGGCGGGTCTGATGAGTCCCTGTTGAACACCACGTTCCACGTGGGGGGATGACCAGCGGCTTACGGGCACATCAGTGAAGGAAGGGGTTTTCCTCTGGAGGTCCTCCAGTTCCAGGGAGGCCACCACCAGCTTGATGAATTCCTCGCGAGTAACCTGCCACTGGGGTTTGAAGGTGCCATCGGGGTACCCCTCAATAATCCCCCGCAGCACAAATGCGTTCACCTGGCCCTCAGCCCAGTGGCTCGCCACGTCGGGGAAGCCCTGGTACATCTGGCTCATCGAGCGCTCAAAGGGTCCTTCAGCAGATATGTGGCCACCCAGGCTCTCGACGACTTCACCCTCCACCGTGAACTGCACCCGCTGGATATCGGGGGTTGCTGTAATGGTGTTCACCATGGCGCCTATCATGATGGCCTCTGTTGCGGCGCCTACGGGAGCCTGCAGGATCTCACTACTAAGGTCAACGGTGGCAAGGCGGTCCTTGACAGTGACCCCCAGGACCCTGACATTGGAGGGTACGGGAGAGCCCAAGGGGCCCTGGGGAATCCCCTTAATGAGAGTCTGCAGCGCTGCTTGGGGGTCATTCTTTTCCAGCCAGGCGTGAACGGGCAAGAGGTAGAAGTCCGTGGGAGTCATGAGACTGTACCATAGCATGTGGTTCGAAGGACCAAGCCCGGCGCTGGCCGGGAACGCCACGAAAACGCTAAAGATGGCCAGTAGGATTGATCTTCGCCAGTATCTCATTTCCCTCTCTCCTTACTCTCATGGGTTGGGGGAGCGGGCAAGGGTTTCTGACCCCAGCATCTCTTATGTGTAATGTCTAAGGATACACTTCTCAGGTTGGGCACACTCTAGTCCCCCTTTTCTGATGGACGAGCCACTGGTAGAATGGTTCCTGGGGGGAGGCCCTCCAAGCCCTGCCAGATTCTTACAGGCATCGACGAACCTGAGGGTACCACATAGAATCGCCCTGGAAATGGGGGGAGACGCATGGATGCTGGAAAACTCACTGAGAAGTCCAGGGAGGCCCTGAGCAACGCGGGCGACCTGGCCATTCGCTACAGCCACCAGGCCGTTGAGGTGGAACACCTCCTCGCGGCGCTTGTAGAACAGGAGAAGGGTGTAGTGCCGCGGATCCTGGAGCGCTGCGGCGTATCCCTTGGGGCATTCAAGGCCGCATTGCGGCAGGAACTCGGGGCAATGCCCCGAGTATCTGGGCCTGGGGCTGCCCAGGGAGGCACATACATAACCCAGAGGCTCAGCAGCCTGCTGGTTAGGGCTCAGGACGAGGCCAGCGCCCTCAAGGACCAGTACGTTAGCGTGGAGCATCTCCTCCTGGCAATGCTGGGCGAGCGCCGCGACACGCCGGTGGGCAGGCTCCTGGCCAGCCATAATGTGGATCGATCCCGGGTGCTGGAGTGCCTGGCTGAGGTGAGGGGCCACCAGCGGGTGACCAGCCCGTCCCCAGAGGCCACCTACGAGGCCCTGGAAACCTACGGCATAGACCTGACCAAGCTGGCGGAACAGAACAGGCTGGACCCTGTCATAGGCCGGGACCAGGAGATCCGCAGGACCATCCAGGTCCTGTCCCGGCGAACCAAGAACAACCCGGTTCTCATCGGTGAGCCTGGTGTGGGCAAGACGGCCATTGTAGAGGGGTTGGCCCGGCGCATAGCCGCGGGCGACGTGCCCGACAGCCTGAAGAACAAGCGCATCATATCCCTGGACATGGGGTCTCTGGTAGCCGGGGCCAAGTACAGGGGGGAGTTCGAGGAAAGGCTGAAGGCGGTTCTCAAGGAGGTCACCGCCGCCCAGGGCCAGATCATCCTGTTCCTTGACGAGATCCACACGGTAGTGGGCGCCGGGAAGGCAGAAGGCTCCATGGACGCTGCCAACATGCTCAAGCCCATGCTGGCCCGGGGAGAACTCCACTGCATCGGCGCCACAACCCTGAACGAGTATCGCAAGCATATAGAGAAGGATGCGGCCTTGGAGCGCCGCTTCCAGCCGGTCATGGTGGGGGAACCAAGCGTTGAGGATACCATTTCGATTCTCAGGGGTTTGAGGGAGAGGTACGAGCTCCACCATGGGGTCAAGATCCAGGATGCTGCCCTGGTACAGGCGGCCGTCCTCAGCCACCGCTACATATCCGACCGTTTCCTGCCTGACAAGGCTATAGACCTGGTGGACGAGGCAGCCGCCAAGCTCAAGACCGAGATGGAGAGCATGCCTGAGGAGCTGGAAACCCTGGAGCGCCGGATAGTGCAGTTGGAGGTGGAGGCTGCGGCATTAAGGAGGGAGAGGGACAAGGCCTCCTCGGAACGCCTGGCAGATCTGGAGAGGGAGCTGGCAGGCCTCAGGTCAGAGAGGGACTTGCTGAAGGCAAGCTGGGAGTCGGAGAAAGGAGACCTCAAAGAGATATCCTCTTTGAAGGAACGGATGGACTCCCTGAGGCATGAGATGGAGCAGGCACAGAAGAGGTACGACTATGAAAGGTCAGCAGAGATCCAGTATGGCGCCATGCCTGAGCTGGAGTCCAGGCTCAGGGAGACCGAGGCTCGCCTGGCTGGCAACGGGCAGGGTCGCCTTCTCAGGGAAGAGGTGACCCCCGACGAGATCGCCGAGGTGGTCTCCCGCTGGACCGGGGTGCCCGTTACTAGGCTTGTGGAGGGGGAGAGGGAGAAGCTCTTGAGGCTTGGGGAGACCCTTCAACGCCGGGTGGTAGGGCAGGACGAAGCGGTCAAGAAGGTGGTGGACGCGGTCCTGAGGGCGAGGTCAGGGCTGAAGGATCCCAGGCGCCCTGCAGGGGTCTTCCTTTTCCTGGGCCCCACGGGCGTGGGCAAGACTGAGCTGGCCCGGGCACTGGCGGAGGCCCTTTTTGACACTGAGGATAACATGATACGGGTGGACATGAGCGAGTACATGGAGAAGCATGCCGTGGCCAGGCTCATAGGTGCCCCCCCGGGATATGTGGGCTACGATGAGGGCGGGCAGCTTACGGAGGCGGTCAGGCGCAGGCCCTATTCAGTCATACTCCTGGACGAGGTTGAAAAGGCTCACCCTGAGGTCTTCAACGTGCTCCTCCAGGTGTTCGATGACGGCAGGCTCACCGATGGCCACGGGCGCACCGTGGACTTCCGCAATACCATCCTGATACAGACATCAAACATCGGCAGCCAGCACTTGACAGAGAGCCTCAGCCTCACTGGAGGGGTTCCCGCGTCCGCCTCGGAAGCGGTCATGAGGGAACTCAGGACCCACTTCAGGCCGGAGTTCCTAAACCGCCTGGATGAGGTGGTGCTCTTCAAGCCCCTAACCCTGGAGGAAATAGGCAGGATCGTGGACATCCAGGTAGACCTGGTGCGGCAGCGGTTGAAGGACCGGAGGGTAACCCTGGAAATCACCGGCGATGCCCGGGACTACCTGGCCCGGTCAGGGTTCGACCCTGTATATGGGGCCAGGCCGCTGAAGCGCTTGATACAGAGGGAGATCGAGACTGCCCTGGCGCGAAAACTGGTGGCCGGGGAGCTGGAGGAGAACTCCCGTGTTACTGTGGATTTCGATGGAGAAGACTTGAGCTTTAGGATATCTCCCGTCCCCGGCTAGCCATTGAGGCTATCGGCGGGGGAATCCGCATAATCATTTGGGACAAGTCCCCGTGAGGATAGCGGCCAGGCCACCAGGATACTACAAAACTAGTGGGCTTGCCTTCCCCTCCCATGCACTGTCGAAACCTGGGTGCAAAGGAGCCCCGGCCTTTCTGGGATGCGCTTGAGATCAGCAGGGCCCAGGGTCCCCAAGTAACCCCGGACCTGTGAACGTCTAGTGACCTCACCTGATCAATGAGGGATTACCAAGATATGATGAATATGCGGATATGGGAGCGGGACTTAGTTCGCCTCCCTCTACGGATCTGCTAGAGGGGGCCTGTGCCGGTTCTAGACGCTGTGGGCGCAAGCCCCCTGCTTGACTTTACCGGAAAACCGGCTACAATAAAGCTAACCGTATATATCCGGAGGTCTTGACCGTGTTAAACAAAAGGCTGGAGATCTTAATAAGCAATGATGAGTTTCTGCTTTTAAGGGATAAGGCCCGGGAAGCAAACTGCTCGATTGGGGAGCTGGTCAGGGAATCATTGAGAGAAAAATACTTCGTCAACCGTGAGGAGGAAGTCAAGGAGGCTCTTAGGAGAATAGCCTCCGGAGAGTTTGCCCTTGCGGAAGTGATTGAATGGCAAGACGTGGAAAGATCAATCGAAAAGGTGCTCAATGATGAAGTTGATTGATACGAACATCTTCATTTACGCTTCCGGAAAACCTCATCCCTTTCGAGAAAAATCCCAGCATGTCTTGAAGCAAGTTATGTTGAATCCGATGGGTTTTAATATTAGCTCAGAAATACTCCAGGAAATCCTCCATGTTTATTCCAATAAGAACAGCATGAAGAAGGGAATCAAGTTGGTGGAAACGGTTTTGAAGATATTTCCACAGGTGTTCCCCATTACGACCAAAGAAATTCTAACAACAGGTGAGGTCCTAGAAGCGCATCCTAGATTGAATGCACGGGATGCTCTTCATGTCGCTGTAGTGATAAACTATGAGCTTGAAGGCATCGTGAGTTTTGACAGGCACTTTGACTCTGTCAAAGAGATTCTACGATTCGAACCTTAACGGATCAGAGGAAGCCGGGGCTCAGCCCCGGCTTCTTTATGCCTGGTTCGCTTGTCCTGTCAGCTCCGGTCCTCGATATAGATGTGCAAGCCGTACTCGGGCAGGCGCTCGACGAAAGACCCGGGATCGATCGCCTCCGCCGGGAAGGCCCCACGCAGGGCAATCAACCCGTCGGCGAATAGATCGGCCGTCAGCGCGGCAGGGACCCCGGTCTGGAACGAGGTGCCCTGGGCCTTAGCCACCCTGTACGCTTCCTCGTGTGACTCGAGCGAGTACATGAACCTGGCCACCTTCCTGCCGTCCTTGACCCCGCGGACCAGCGTGCCGACGCAGAGCCAGCCCTTCAATTTGCCGCTTAGCTCAAGCGGTTTGGGGAGCAGGGCGGTGACCACGTCACGTGGCGCTACCTTCACTCCCCTTACTTCGACCGGCTCGGTGCCATCAAGCCCGAGCAGCCTCAACACCTTCAGCACGTTGACCAGCTCACTGTTGAGCGCGTACTTGAAGTTGCAGGTTTTGATCGGCTTGTTCAGGTAACGGGGGATAGTGCCGACCTCTTCGTGCGAGACTGAGTAAACCTTTTGCCGGCCGATCGGGGCGGGGAAGTCAAATTCGTCTTCATCGGAAAGGGCCACCCCCTGGACGAACTCCCCGTTCTCGTAATTGAGGTAAGGCTGCAGGCACTCTTCGATCACCACATCGGGAGAAAAGCTACCCATAGCGAAATCGTAACCCTCTATTTCGCTCAGGTCCGCGTCGCGGACCAGCACCTCTTCCACCTCATCCATCTGGTCGGCCAGGTAGCGGGCGAAGATATTCGAACTGCCCGGGTCGATGCCGCTGCAGAGGAAAGCGGCCCGGTCGTTCGCCTTAAACTTGGCGTCATACTTCTCGATCTGCTCCAGGATGGTAATCCGTCCCGGCAGCCGGATCGGGCCGTGCGAAGCCAGGTCCAGGTAGTGAAGCTTATTGGCCACCGCCGCGTCCATCACGTTGTAATTGAACTGGGGGATGGTGGCATTGATCACCAGGTCGACGCCTCGCGTCGCCTCGGTCAGGTCGGCCATACTGCTCGCGTCAGTCCGGCGGGCGCTAAAGCCAGCGCCCAATTCCGCTGCCAAAGCGTTGATATGCTTTTCGTTAAGATCGGCCAGGACGATCTGTTCAAACCTTTTTGTCTTGGCCAGGGTCCTGGCGATCACCGTGCCCACGCCGCCCAGTCCCAACAGCAGAGCTTTCACAAAGGCCACTCCTTTCCGCAACATTTAACTCTGTCAAAGATTATAAGCGCTGAGTCCTAGATGAAGAGGTATCCCTCCCAACATCCTTTTCTGCCCAGTCGTCACAAGCTGGGAGCGGGGGAGAGCGGTTCCACGCTCCCAGCCTCGAGCTTTTTGAAAGGGCGGGGTGTGTGTGTCTCCCCCGCCCCTTGGTATTTAAACTCTATGCCTGTTTTGACCAGAAAAACTTGGGCATTTTGCTCATATCCTCTCCATCGTAGCTGCGCATCGGCCTGGGGACGTTGGTTTTCTGGGTGGCCAGTGAAACCACGATCAGGGTGAGGATGCTGATTGCCGCCGCCGGGACCAGGGAGATAAAGATGGCGTCGTCCATAGCCCACTGCATATAGACTTGCCCTTCTACCAGGACGTCCATGTTGTTCTCCATGGTATGGGGCAGCACGGACCGGTAGACGATGATCCAGGAGATCAGCCCGGTGAAGAAGGAGCTGATCGCGCCGGCTACGTTGGCCTTCTTCCAGAAGTAGCCCAGGGCGTAGGCGGCAAAAATCGTGGCCAGCTGGATCCCCCCGGAAAGCACTATCAGCTTGTAAACCGTCTCCGCGTAGAGGGCGATGCCCATGGCCAGTAATGTGACGATAGGGATGCAGATGCGGACAATTTTCAGCACTTCGGTATTGGTTGCCTGCGGCTTGATGTGGCGGTAAATGTTATGGCCGATCAGCGTGGAGATAATGAGAGCGTTATCACCGGCGGTGCTGACTATGGCGGCCGCCAGGGAGACGACGAAGAGCACACCTGCCCAGGGCGGCAGGAATGTGTAGGCCGCCCAAGGCAGCACATTCTCCGCTTCGGTGACGGGAATCCCGTCCAACATGCCCGTGGTATAGATGGCTATGCCGATCATCACCGGCATAATCCCGACTACAAGGTAAATCACCCCGCTGGTGATAAAACCCGCCACGGCGGTCTTCTCATTCTTGGCTGCCAGCGCCCGTTGCATCAGCACCTGGCTGGGGACATCCCCCAGGGAGAGTGCCGTCCAGGCGGAGATATAAAGCAGGATCCCCAACAGGCCGGTGTACCACAGGTACCCTTCCTCTCCGGCTACCGGGACCATGGCCCAGGTAGGCAATTCAGCCCAGTTCCCGCCGGTTCTAAGCAGCTCTCCCAGGCCGCCCACTTCACCCATAACTGCGGGGAACATAATCGCTAAGCCGGCCACTATTAGGATAAAACCGATCATATCGACTCGGGAGAGAGCCCAGAGGCCTCCAAAGGTGGTGACGATGATAATAGCCACAGTGGCGATTATTACCGCGACCTCCATGCTGAAGCCTGTAGTCAGATAGACGACAATCCCGAGGGCCACCAGCTGCCCGCCTAACCAGGCCATGGCGGAAAGAATCTGGATAATCGTGTACAGAAAGCCGGTAAACTTGCTGTAGCGATGGTTGAAAAAGTCGGTCAAGGTGGTGTACTTTGCCTTGCGCATGCGGTAGGCGAAGAAGATGCCGTTAATAACCATGCACAGGGCCGGCGCCCAGGGATCGAAGATAACACCCTGCATGCCGAAAAGGAAGGCGTAACCGGCCGCCCCCATCATGGCCCCGGCACAGATCCAGGTGGCGACAATCGACGGCACCATGAAGACAAAGCTCAACTGCCTGCCGGCTACGGTCAGGTCTTCGGAATCATGTACCTTGCGGCTATAAAAAATGCCAAGAAAAATGATAACTAGCATGTAAGCCACTAGAAAGCCGAGGATCCAATCAGCCGTGGAAAACACTTTAAGGATGCTGTCTTCCATAGTAGAACCTCCTCGTGATTTAGCTCCACCAAACCTTACCCCCCGGCAACCTGGGGATATGTGGTATTCTTGCCTCCTCTCACGACGTGATCAAGCAAGTGCTTGCCGCGTCAACGGAGATAAATGATAAGGGGTGCATGACACCCAGCCGGACGGGCTTTTGGCCGCAGATTGCCATTCAATTATCCCCGGTGACTTCCCGTATTCTCCAGCGGTTCCTGCAGATTCTCCCGCACTTTTCCCCTTTTAGGGCTCCGGGTCCTCCCCCCCCCCCCTCACCCAACGTGCTCCCTCCGTAAGCGGGGGTGATGGTGAGACTATCCCGGTAGGATGGCCTTGAAGGCTCTTTCAGCTCACCGGCGTTGAACTGCCGCCCCAGCACCGAGATCAAAATCTCGTCCTTATGCAGGCATTTTATCGCAAGGCCTTTTCGCATGGGGCAATCCCTGACCCACGCTTCATTGAGCGGCTTGCCTTACGCCCTGCAGTGGTAGAGATTACGCGTAAAACTCTCCCAGTGTAGGACACCAGTTCTCACTTCCCCAAAGATAATCCTGACACAGTGGGCGCAATCGGTACAGGCCTCCGCGTCGCAGCAGAGGTGGCCGTTTTTTCTCGGTGATTGCGCCGCAGGGCAAGCTTCAACACAGGCTAGGTCAAGGTTGCATGTCTCTTTGGTGATCTTCAGCCCCTGCCGCGCATAGCGATGGGCTACTTCCAGGCGGGTCAGGTGCGGGTCGAATACCCCTTCATTCTGGCCGTTTTAGGCCAGGCGCCGCAGGTGCAGCCGAGACACTCATCGTTCGGAGAAAGGGTTCTTGTCCAAGCCTCACTCCTTTCGTTGAAAACTGGCAATAGCCATTTTCGCCATAATGGCGGCAATTACCTTCTCAGGACTACGACCAGTCCGGTCCAGCATTGCCCTGGCCGGCAAGATGCCCCAGGTTCTGGTCTTGTACGCCATGTCGCTGAACAGATGCTTGTGATATAGGGCGACGGTGCACCGTGCCTCCCAAATGTCCCTCTCATACCGGTTTCCGTGAGTCTTTGAGCACACAACTCTTCCTATGGAACCACTGAACCTGCATGTACTGTACACCCGTCCCACTATCTGGCACATGCGCTTGGTGCAACACTGTGAGAGGCCTCGGCCCAATGGGTGTGGAGAACTGGCCAACTGGCGACGGGGAAGTCCATTGGGGACTGGAGGCCAAGAGGCCGAGGTCAGTGCTCCTTTGCTTCGTTACGAGGAGATGATAGTTGCTTTGATTGGGGGATTCTCCTGGGGTTGGCTGGCCGGTCCCCGGTACCTAGATTACTCAGACAGCAGTTGCCGTGAGAGGGTCTGGGGGTCGGCGGTCGGCTCAAGGCAGCGCTGGCCCAGGCAGACGTAGGCCATGGCTTTCCCGCCAGTTCCGAGGCCCGGGCGGTCGGGCCGGGTGACCCGCTGTTCTCCCGGGGCAGAGAGGGCCGCGTTAAGCAGTTCCCTGGAGGCGCCGGGGGTAAGGTCGATCACGGTCCACGGTCGGACCAAGTCTGTGCAGAGAAGGGCGAAGGCCGCCGCGTGCGGTCCCAGGCGTTCGTAGAGCTTTATCCCCGGCCCTACCACGGAGAACGCGGCCTCACTATAGTGTGTCTCCTCCGTTACCTGCCCAATCTCTTTGAGCCACCGGCCAGCGATGGCATTGTCATCCAAGGACCAGTGGGGTATCGCCAGGGCGCCCGGGGCCTCCGGGTCTGGCGCGGTATCGTAGAAGCCGCCACCAGGGGCCCTGAGCCTCTCCAGGACGAATGTTGCCAGATTCTTACTGGCATCGAGGTAGGCCTCCCTGCCTGTGGCCTGGTAGGCCTTGCAGAGGGCCCATCCCATCCAGGCAGCGTCTTGAAGCCTGCCCCAGAGCTCGGGGGACCCATCAAGGTAGTGCGCCATCCCACCCGTGGCCAAGTAGGCGTCCTTCAACAGGACATCCAGGGTGTCCAGGGCTAGGGACCCCATATGCTGGTCATCCAGGGCCCAGGAGGCCTCGAGAAGGGCCTTGGCCATCTGGGCGTTCCAGTTCACGTAGATGATGCGATCAATGTAGGGTGCGTTCATGGAGGTACGCTCTTGCAGGCCTCTTGAGTAGTACTCCTCATCGGCGTCTTGGGTTCCAGCCCAACCCGTCCCGGGTGTGTAGAAATTGGCCTCAAGGTAACGGAGGACGTCCCGGGCCCACTTCTCCATGTCCGCGCCCCCCAGTGCCCTGCAGGTCCGGGCCAGGAGGCCTAGAAGCGCCGAGTTGTCGTCCAGCATCTTTTCGAAGTGGGGGATGCTCCAGTCACGGGTGGTCGAGTAACGGAAGAAGCCACCCTCCACATGGTCATACATCCCACCCGACGCCATTGCCCTGAGGGTGTTCACCAGGATCTCCCTGGATTCCTCGCTTCCGTGTGCGAGCCAGTCGTCCAAGCAGAGCTCCAGTGCGAAGACCATGGGGAACTTGGGTTCGCGGCCGAAGCCGTGGTGCTCGCGGTCATAGGAGGCGCGGGTAACGCTGATTACCCTGTCATAGACCTGAGACACCTGGGAAGGTCCGGGCACGTCATCCACCGCCAGGTCTCCATCGCCCGTTGAAATCCGCTGGCCAGGGCCCTTGTACGAGGAGGCTACCTTCCTAAGCCATGGCAGCATTGTCTTGGGTGGCACATAGGTGCCCCCCGCTATTAGATTTCCCTCCCCGTCCAGTACCGCAGTGGTAGGCCACCCCCCTAGGTTGTAGCGTTCGTTTACGTCGGGTCGCATGTCCGTGTCAACCCTCACGGGGACGAAGCGGCTGTTCACCGTGGCAATGATCCCTGGGTCGGAGTAGGAGGTTTCATCCATGACGTGACACCAGTGGCACCACACGCCGCTGATGGCCAGGAGCACTGGCTTGCCCTGGTCCTTGGCTTCCTTGAAAGCAGCATTATCCCAGGGGCGCCAGCCTATCTCGTGGGCCCTGTTGGCTCTGGGAGAGAAACGGAACTCGCTCATACCCACACACCCCCAGACTATTATTCCTGGCCTGCGGGCAACTATCCCCTGCGAAAGAGCGGGGGGCTTTCTTGGCGAAAGCCCCCCGCTGGATTATCTACTTCAGAACCCTGCGGATTACATCCCAGTACTCCGGGGGTTCATACCCGATCCGCCACATGGCCATTCCCCCGAGGCCCCGGTCAACGGCGAGGTTGAGCTTGGCATCCAGGCTCCGGGCGGTGCTGAACCACACAAGGCGTTCCCTGCCCTCGTCGTCTATGTAGCGGAAGTGGTTCTCCATCTCCACAGGGTCCCAGTTGATCTGGACACCCTTCTTGGCCGCCAGTTCCAGGGCTCGCTTTGCCGTAATGGCGGTGGCCGACCCCCCTGCCACGGGCCATGAGTAGCCATAACCGGGTATCCCCATGAGGATCTTCCCTGCAGGCACCAATCCTGTGGCGTAGTCCATCACCGAGTTAATCCACGGCACGGAGCCTATGGGGCCAGCAGGGCCCCCTCGCCAGTGCTGGTCATAGGTCATCAAGGCCAAGTAGTCCACGAACCGGCCCAGGTACTCATAGTCAAAGGCCCCCACCCAGTTGGACTCCAGGTTCTCCCGGGTTTTAGCCGGGGCGGATACGGTCACCAGGTAGCCCATGGGCCTCAGTTCCATGGACAACCGCCTGATGAAGTTGGAGAAGGCCTGGCGGTCTGACCCAGGGACGTACTCGAAGTCCACATTTATCCCGTCATAACCATGGGTCATGAGAACCTTGATGGCCTCAATGGCTTTCTCCTGGATCTCTGGGTTAGACATGATCTTGTGGTTGCCGTCAAGGTCGTGGTTGGCGAACATGACCAGGAGAGGCTTCCGGTTCTCCGCTGCCCACGCCAGGGTGCGGGGGCTGTCATTGCCGTAGAGCTTCCCGTCCAGCCCTATCATGTAAGAGCAGTATATCAGGAGGTCTATGTCTTGACCGTGCTGCAGCAGCGACTCGTATGCCTCATCGGTATTCACGAAGTATCCTGCGACAATGGCACCCTTAAGCGGTTGCTTGACCTCCCTGGGGATCGAGGGTACCAGCTCGTCGCGTTTCTGGGCGAAGCGCTGTATCATTGTGACCGCCTCGGCCCGGGTGGTGGTGTCCCCAGGCGCAAAGCGAACCATGAACCTTCCTGGCCTGCCCAGGATTACCCCGCCCTTCACCGCGGAGGAGGCCTCGTAGGCCCAGTCAGGAACGGCCGCGGCATCCTCGAAGATAGCGAAGTAGCGGGTCTCGGCCTTGACCCCCAGCTTGATTAGGCCCCGGCCGAAGATGACCCCTAGTTCCGCCCGGGTTATGGGCGCGTCGGGGCGGAAGGTACCGTCGGGGTAGCCCCCAATGATACCGCCAGCGTGCGCCGCCGCGATCTTGTCCCGGAATTCCTCAGGTATCTTGTCCTTGTCGGTAAAGGGAAGATCCCCCGGGGATCCCCCTGTCAGTTCCAGTACCCTCGCTACGTAGACGGTGAAGTCCAATCGCGTGATGGGTTTGTTGGGCCGGAACTGGCCGTCAGGAGGGAGCGTGATGATCCCGCTCCTGTACATGCTCAGGATGGTGTACTCAGCCCAGTGACCGCGGGTGTCTCCCAAAAGCACATCCGAGGCGCCAGCGGCGGGACCAATGCACAACACTAGGATCAGGGCTAGGGCCCACCAGGTTCTCCTCAACGGCAATCCCTCCTTAAGTTTCCATAATGCTATACCAGTTTACCACGAGCCTGGATTCCAGCACAATAGACGCTGCCCTTGATGACCGATATGTAACGAACTTGGTAGAGGCCATGGAGGACTCCAGCCCTGTCTGGAGAAGGGTAGAGTTTGGTTTGCTGCACAGGACGGGGGTGGTTACGTGACTGGCGACTACGAGGTTCAGTTCCAGCCCGCGGGGAGAAAGTGCAGGGCGAAGGCAGGAATGACCATCCGCGACGTCGCTATGGAGGGCGGGATAGGCTTCCTCTTGCCTGGTATCACGTCCCCCTGCGGGGGAAGGGGCCTTTGCGGCCGCTGCAGGGTGCGGGTGGTCGAAGGCATCGCGGGCCCTGTGACGGAGGCCGAGAGGAAGGCGCTCTCGCCCGGACAGATCAGCGACGGGTGGCGACTGGCCTGCATGGCCCGGGTTAAGGGCAACCTGGAGGTGGAGGTGCCCCCGGAGTCCCTGGAGGGCAAGCAGAGCCTTCAGGTGGAGGGCCTGGAGGTGGAGATAGTCCTGGAGCCGCCCATCCACCGGTACCGGGTGAAGGTCCCCAGCGCAAGCCTGGAGGATCCCCTCTCTGATGGCCAGCGAGTAGCCCGCGCCATGGGAGGCTACCAGGTCTCGGTAACCGGTGACCTGGAGGCCCTGCGCCGGCTGCCAGGGGACCTTCGCAATGGGAAGTGGGAAGGGGAGGTAAGCGTCCGGGGCGGGGAGATGATAGGCTTCTGGCCGGGGACGGAAACTCCCAGGTGCCTTGGCCTTGCCGTGGACCTTGGGACCACCAAGGTGGCGGGCTACCTGGTGGACCTCGGAACGGGTGACCTCCTGGCAAGCGCTGGACTCATGAACCCGCAGATTCCCTACGGCGAGGACGTAATGTCCCGGCTGACATATGCCTTGGAGGGCCGGGAGAAGGCCGCCAGGATCCACAGGGCCGCCGTGGACGCCATAGGCCAGCTCGGGAGGGATCTCAGTGCCCAGGTTGGCCTGGAACCGGGGAACATCGAGGAGACGGTGGTGGTGGGGAATCCCGCCATGCACCACCTGTTCCTGGACCTTCCCGTAAGGCAGATGGCTCTGAGCCCCTACGTACCGGCTGCCTCGGAGGCAATTGACGTGAAGTCCAGGGAACTGGGGCTTCCCTCTGCGCCTGGGTCCTACGTTCACGTGCTGCCGGTGGTAGCTGGCTTCGTGGGCGGGGATCATGTGGCCATGGTGCTGGCACCCCGGATCCACCAGCGCCAAGGGGTTATCCTAGGTTTCGATATTGGGACCAACACTGAGATAGTGCTGAGCCGGGATGGCCGGATGACCTCGAACTCCTGCGCCTCAGGTCCCGCATTCGAGGGCGCTCACATCCTCCATGGCACACGGGCGCTGTCTGGCGCCATTGACAGTGTTAAAGTGGACGCTAATGGCGTGTGCACCTACACCACCATTGAAGGCGCTCCCGCCATGGGCATCTGCGGGTCGGGGATCCTCGATGCGGTGGCCCAGCTCTATGCGGCGGGGGTTCTGGACTGGAAGGGCACAATGGTGAGGGATCATCCCCTGGTGACAGTGACGGGCAGCGGGGCCGAGTACGTGCTGGTTCCAGAGGACCAGACAGCCGGGGGCAGGCCCATCGTGGTGACTCAGAAGGACGTCAGGGAGATACAGCTGGCCAAGAGTGCCATTGCCTCCGGGATGAAGGCGCTCCTTGAGGCGGAAGGGGTGGGGTACAGCGACATAGACGAGATCATCATAGCCGGTGCCTTCGGCACCCACATAGCCGTGGATAGCGCAGTTGCCATCGGCATGTTCCCGGATATTCCCCGGGAGCGTTTCAGGCAGGTGGGAAACGCCGCGGGGACAGGAGCCAGGATGTGCCTGGCCTCCTTGAGCGAGCGGGAGACTGCCAGGGAGATAGCCCGCTCAATAAGGTATATGGAGCTGATGGCATTTCCTGGATTCAATGACATGTTCGTAAACGAGCTGGGCTTCCCTGTGTCCTAAGGGGCACCGAGTGGGGATAGCCCAGCGGCCCGTCATGTTGAGGCAGGTAGATGTGGATGAGCAGGGCCTGGGCTTTCTCTCCCGGCCTTGCTCATGGGTGGTATGCGATGGTTACGCCTCTACCCGGATGAGCGACCTCAGGGCACTAACGAAGGGCAGTCTCTCAATCTGGCTGCTGGCCCGCCGGATGTTCGCCTCCCTGGCCCGGTGTGTGACAAAGACGATTTCCGCCAGGTGGTCAATGGTCCTCTTCTGGATCACCGACTGCAGGCTTATGGATTCCCCGCCAAACACCCCGGCAACCTGGGCCAGGACACCGGGCCTGTCCTCCACTTCAACCCGCACGTAGTACCGGGTGATGACATCCTCCATGTTCTTGACGGGCCTGCTCCGGTGGCAGGTGCAGCCCACCCCGGTCGAGCCCCTTCTCAGGTTCTGAACAGCTTCAATTACGTCAGCTACCACGGAGCTGGCGGTGGGGAGCCCTCCTGCCCCCTGCCCGTGGAACATCACCTCGCCCGAGGCATCTCCCACCACACATATGGCGTTGTAGGCGCCGTGCACCGCCGAGAGAGGGTGATTCCTGGGAAGGAATGCCGGGTGGACCCGGGCCTCCAGGCTCCCGCCCTCGCACCTGGTGATCCCCAGGAGTCTCAGCGTCCAGCCCAGCTCGTCTCCGTACAACATGTCTTCCTGGGCGACTCCGGTGATCCCCTCGGTGTAGATATGAGAGGGCGTCACCCGGCTGCCGAAGGCTATGGACGCTAGTATGGCCAGCTTCCTGGCGGTATCATGGCCCATGATGTCATCGGAGGGATCGGCCTCGGCGTAACCCATTTCCTGGGCTGCTCTCAGCGCGGCCCCCATCTCGTCACTCTTCTCACGCATGCGGCTAAGGATGTAGTTGCAGGTCCCATTCAGGATGCCCCTGATCTCGGTTATGCGGTTCGCCGCCAGGGACTGCTTCAGCGGGCCGATGATGGGGATGGCCCCTGCCACGCTGGCCTCAAAGTGAACGCCCGTGCCGCCCGCCCTTGCCGCCTCAAACACATCATGACCGGAGGTTGCCATCACTTCCTTGTTTGCGGTCACCACAGGCCTGCCGCTCTCAAGTGCCCTGACAATGTACTCCCTGGCTGGGTTTAACCCCCCCATGAGTTCCAAGACGAGGTCTATGCCGGGGTTGGCAAGGATATCGTCCGGGTCCTGAGTCAAGGTCCCCGGGGGGAGCGACACCCTGCGAGGCTTGGCCAGGTCCCTTACCAGGACCTTTGATATGGCCAGCCGGGCTCCGGCCTTTCTTTCAATGCTCTCCCGGTTCCCAGTGACTACCCTGACCACGGCGGAGCCAACTGTACCCAGCCCCATCATGCCGATGTTAATTCTGTCCTTCAGCATCGAGGCGCCCCTTTCATCTTTAGGTGTTCATCCAGTTCCACCGTTTGCTCTCTTCTTCATCGAACCACTGGGCGGTCAGGGTGAGATAGCGATAGGTGTTGACAAGCGCCTCCAAGTGCTCCCATTCCTCTTCCACCAGGGACTCCAGGAAGGCACGGCCCGCTTGGTCCCCCCCGGTGGCCTCCAGCAATCGCTGGTACATCTTGAGACCCTGGCGCTCCCGCTCCATGGCGGTCTCCAGCCCCTCCACGTTATCCATGTCAAGAGCCCTTTCCGCGGGGTAAAGGCCCAGGAAGCACTCTCTCATGCGTTCTTCCAGCGGGGTCCTGTCACTGGCCTCAAGGGCTTTGGGCTCGCGGCCCCCCTGGATGGCCTTGTAGAGGGTCTCAACCCTCCGGGCATGGTCCAGCTCCTCTTCAGCGAGAACCTCAAAAAGCCTCTTTCCCAGGGCATTCCTGGTGCCGGCCGCAAGAGCCTTGTAGTGACAGTGTCCCTCGCGTTCGAACTCAAGTGCGTTCTCCAGCAGTTCCCGCAAGGTGACAGCCCCCTTTCCCGGTACCTTTGAGGGATTCTACCCGGATAAGCATTATCCTTTCCCCACAGCCTTCCCACCCATCTGGGCATACCTATCCTGAGAGGGTTTTGGGGGTTTGGAGTTGAAGTAATCCGGGGCGACACTGGAGAGAGGGTGACTGCCATGGAGCACGTCAAGAGGGAGCGTTGTGAATGGTGCGGTGAACCCTGCAATGGGATGTGCAAGGTTGTCCACCCGTGGAGAAAATACCACCACTCCGGGCCACTTGCTGAAGAAACCTGGGTCGTGTGTCCCCATTGCGAGGCAGAACTCCGGGAGCACCTGAGAGAGACCATTGAGCATGGCTTTCCTAGCGCCGGCACATACGCGCTGTGGGCTTCACTAGTGGTTTTCGGGCCTGCGGCTACCCTCTACGCCATTCTCCTCTTTATGGGCAGGACATCACTGTACACCACAGTGGGGTTACCCCTGGCCCTGGCCATGACCGGGATACTGTGCTGGAGGCTTCTCAACCGGCATCCCATATGGGTTAACCTTGGCAAGCCCTCAAGGACCCCAATGGGTACCCCCTTGAGGGACTCGGTATTCGTGGCCCGGGGCTTCACCCTGGCGGTGGGTATAGGCCTGCCGCTCCTGGCCTTGGTCCTGCTACTGTTAGGTTACCTGAACTGACCCCTGGCTACCGGGTTCTGCCTAAACTGAGATCGACAATGAAGGAGGCGTTTTAGTATTGGGCCGGTGGATACTGGGGATCGCCGTGACGCTTACCGGTGTGAGTCTTCTCATGAACAACCTGGGCTTCACTGACTTCGAGGTGGGACGGCTCGTGTGGACCTACTGGCCTCTCCTGCTGGTCTACTGGGGCCTGGCCGCCATAGTACGGGCCTTCCGTAGTAGTGCCCTGCCCTACGGGGAGGCACTCCTGGGAGGGGTGATCCTGGTGGCCGGAGTGTTGATCCTCGGGCGTAACCTGGGCTGGTTTGACGCGAGCCTCGCCTTCCTGTGGAGGGTCTTCTGGCCCCTGGTCATCGTGCTCTTAGGCCTCAGCCTTCTGAAGGGCTCCAGTCGCGGCAGTGCCACGCAGTGGGCCTTCATGAGCGGTATCCAGCTGGGAAAGCAGCCGTGGGAACCCAAGAACGGCAGCTACGTGGCGGTCATGGGTGGAGTTGACCTGGACCTGACCAGGGCGACCATACCAGACGGGGACCTGTACCTTGACTTCACAGCCTTCATGGGGGGAGCGGACATCAAGGTGCCGCGCGACCTGTCCCTTACCTGCGAGGGGTGGGTCTTCCTAGGTGGCCTAGGCTTTCTCGGGGAGGAATCCGGTGGCATCCTGGCAAGCAAGCGGGTTGAACAGAGGCCGGAGACCCCTTCCCGCTCTCATGTCCACATTCAGGGCCGGGCCATAATGGGGGGAATCGATGTCAAACGGGTGGGATAGGAAACGACCCGAGGTGAGCAGGTAGTTTTCTGCTGTCAAGGGCGACTCACCCTTTGATCCAACCTTAGCCCTCGCCAGTTGGCCCGTGGATGTGTAATCATGCGTTGCTCAACACCACATTTCCACCAGCCCATGGGCTCCCTAGACCTGAACGGTTTGGCCCGTTCAAGCGGCCGTGCATATACCCCCTATGCTCGTTTGATAGCCAGATCCGTTTCTCCTGGGTGGAGGCCCTTCTGGTGCACGCAGGTACTTTCTTATCGTATTACGCGAGATCCCAAGTTCCCTCGCAATCGCCCGGATTGACATCCCGGCACCACTCAAGTCATCCGTTTTACCTTCCCGCCTCCCAGCACGGGTGTTGACACCCCCCAATTCTTGGCGGAATTCGTGGTGTCTTTCGCTGGGAGGTGGGTTGCTGTCAGTGCCGATTCAACATGACGGTGAATATGGTCAGGAATCCGGTAGACGCTGACGGCTGTAGGATCCCCGGCTAACACGTAGGTTTGAGAGGCGTGAGACCCGTCCTAGAGCAGTTTCTGCCAGCTCCCAGTGTGCTTTAGGATGGGCAATGTGGTCATTGGCCCCTCTAAAAATCCTGGTCAGTGAGTTGTGGTCTAGTATCGCCACATGTTCCGGTGGATTACCGCCAATAGCCCGTTGTTCAGTGTCATATGCCCCGACGCTAGATCGATGTCGAGGGAAGAGGCGAAAGAGTCATAGCACCTGCCCCAGGAGGGTCTTTAGGCCCGCTACCTATCTGAGTCAACAGGGTAGTCAGAGTCAATTGGAGGGTGTAACAGCAGCCAGCACAAAATTGGAAAAGCCGTCATCTATTCGTGGACACTCGCCGTCAAATTAGGCCGGTACCAACAGGTTGCTTCCTTTCTGGCGATCCTGGGGCATTATATATCACCTTATCACCGGTGACTAATTGCCCAAGTTATTTTGTAATACGGCAAATGATAAAGAGGTTTTTTCTATTTCAGGAAGAAACCATGGTGTAAAATAAGGAAACACGTAAAAACGGTTATCAGAAGTGAGGGAGGGGCAAGTATGTATTTTAAACAGATAGATGAGTATGAAGCTAAAATTATAAAACTTCTTCAAGTTGATGGTAGAATTCCCCTTTCCAAGTTAGTTAAAGAAATCGGTTTGGCGGAAGCAACGATACGAAAGAAACTGAGAAGGCTGATAAACGATAATATTATTTTAGTAACAGCTTTAGGGGACGTTTTTGCACTTGGTTTTGGTGCTCCAGCCATGATAGGAATAAAAGCAGATAGGCGAAGAGTAGATGAAGTGGCTCGAAATTTATCCAAGTTCCCGGAGGTTCAATTCGTTGCAATAACAACTGGTCAGTACCATATATACATCAGGGTCAATATCGAGGACATATCGAGACTTTCCGAGTTTCTGCTTGAGAGAATCATGACGGTTGAAGGAATACTTGATACCGATACATTCGTCATCATGAAGATCTATAAAGAAACTGGCCAAATAGGAGTAGGCGCAGAGAGTTAAGACCAAGTCTTTATTTGGAGGGGAGGTGTTGGGAATGCCTGGTTATGTCCTGTTATTGTGGTTGCTGGCAGCTCATTTTGTCATTAGTGTCCTAGCAATCATCTGGTATCTGCGAACTTTAGAGGATGCCTGAGATGAAAGGAGTGCATTGTATTGTCACCATTAATGGTATGGGGGTTCACTTTTTTGGCTGTGTATCTCGTTGGAATGCTCGTGATCGGGTGGTTTGCGTCTAAGAGTGCTAGTAAAGGCATGCTGGAGCATGGTTTGGGTGGTCGTTCGATGCACCCGCTCTTGATTGCGTTTTCTTATATTGCATCTTCAACCAGCGCGTCAATCTACATGGGTGAACCTGCCATGGCATATCACATTGGGTGGCCGGCTTTCTGGGTTACAATAGCGATCATACCAGGAATGGTAATCCCTGCGCTTCTTCTCACTAGTAGACTTAGGAAGTATAGCCTTCGTTTGGATACGATGACCATCCCGAGTTATCTAGGAGAGCGATATGGAAGTGATGCTGTAAGAGTTATCTTGGCTCTCGTGATTGTTATCTTTTACACGTTTCCTTTGATGGCTCAATACAAAGGAGCCTCGATTTTATTTGAGTCAATACTTGGAATTCCTTCAACGGTGGGTTTGGTGCTCTTTACGCTTATCGTAGGGTTTTATGTAGCAGTCGGGGGGTTCCGAGCGGTGGTTTGGACTGATGCCATCCAAGCAATACCTATGTTAATTTTTTCCGCAGTTTTGATTGGGGTTTGTTACGTTTGGGTGGGAGGGCTATCTGGCCTCAACGCTCAGCTTCAACAGATTGACCCCACTTTAATGGGTGTTTTCGACGCGGAAGTGTTCACTCCGGCTGGAGTAATTGGTAGCTATATATTTTGGTTCATCGTATTCATTTCCAACCCTTATCTGAGCATTAGGTTTATGGCAATAAGAGATACCGGCAAGAGGAGTATGGGTACTTTTCTTATAGCCACACTGCTCATGGCCACATTGATAAATTCCAACTATTTCATCGGTCTTGTGGGAAGAGTCGCATTGCCTGGATTGGCGGATGCTGATTATGCCACTATCCAAATGGCCATCAATTTCCTGCCAGCCTTTATAGCTGCCTTCATGATGATTGGCATAGTATCGGCGATGATGTCAACTATCGACTCTATTTTGCTTGTAGTGGGTACTGCGGTGTCAGAAGATATATATCGTAGAACAATCAATAAAGCTGCGCCCGATAAGCTGGTATTGTTAATAACAAGACTAACAATTATCGCCGTCACCCTCGTAGTTTTCGGTCTATCTATTGCTAAACCTCCAGAGTTTCTTTTCATCATAATGAATATCGGTCTTTCGGGTGTGGGTATTGCAGTAGCTTCTCCACTTCTCGTGGGATTGTTTTGGGATAAGGCAAGCAAAGCAGGGGCACTGGCTTCAATTGTTGTAGGCGTTTGTTTATACTCATACTTGATCTTGTTTACGCCAACGAACTTTTGGGTTACCGTTGGTATTGGTGCTGTAACAGGATTGGTGGTTATGATAGCAGTCAGCGCCGTAACTGCACCTCCTTCAGATGAGATCTTGGATAAGCTGAAGTCATAATCAAATGACCATAATGAGAGAAAGGAAGGTGCGCTTTTTGCAGAGACTAAATCTGCCGTTTACGGGAATTCCATCATTCTGTCGTTTGCCGGTGGTGACGGATTTTGAAGAACTCGACGTTGATGTGGCAATAGTGGGTATTCCCTATGACCTGGGTTGCCAGTATCGTTCAGGTGCACGCATGGGACCACGTGCAGTGCGAAATGCCTCAACTTTGTACTCCCTTGTGGATGTAGGTTACTATGATCACGAACTGGACGAGTATCTCTTGAAAGGCGTCAGAATGGTTGACTGTGGAGATAGCGATATTATTCATGGTGATCCCAGACAGTGTCTTGACAATGCGGAGACTATGATCAGGAAGATTTTGGCCAAGGGAGCTATGCCCGTGGTGATCGGCGGTGACCATGCCATTACGATACCCGTCCTTAGAGCATATGAAGGGCAGGACCCTTTTGTATTGGTCCAGTTAGACGCCCATCTCGATTTTGTTGATATTAGGCACGGAGTAACTGAGGGTCATGGCAGCCCGATCCGTCGTGCCAGCGAAATGAAGCATATAAGTGGGATCGCACAGTTGGGGATTAGGGGGCCAGGTTCCAGTCGACATGAAGACTTCGATTCAGCTCGAGATCACGGTTGTATACTGTTTGGTGTTCGGCAGTTCCGTGAACAGGGACTGGAAAATGTTCTTGCCCAAATACCCAAGTCTGAAAGGTACTATGTGACTATGGACTGTGATGCACTTGATCCTTCACTGGCTCCAGGAACAGGAACACCCTCACCTGGCGGTTTTGATTACTATGAAGTGGTCGACATACTTCGCGGTATTGCGCGAATGGGTGATGTTGTAGGTTTTGACTTCGTGGAAGTAGCTCCTCAGTATGATCCGACTGAGGTTACTCCGCAAGTTGCGTCCAGAATAATATTGGATTTCTTGGGTGCAATCTTTTTGGAGAAACAACGACGTGAGTGTTAGTTGTATCTTTTCACCCCATCTACAATAGTCAAGTCTTCGAGGAGTGGCGGAGAGATCCTTGCCATCACCTGGGACAGCATGGCTACACCTGTCCTTGCGCTGACCAAGGCCGACCGGTGCCCCGACATCGATACCAGGGTCACAGAGGTGGAGTCGGTGGCTCCAGGGGTAGATGTGATCGTTGCCTCAAGCCTCAGTGACGAGGGCTTGGCCCCGTGTGCCGGTACCTGAAAAGGGGGCAAACCGTGGGGTTCACCGGGTCCTCAGGTGTGGGCAAGTCTACCCTGATAAACAAGCTCATGAATAGGGAAGTGCTGGCAACAGGGGAGATGAGGGCTGGAGGGAAGGGCAGGCACACTACAACTCACAGGCAGATGCTGGTGCTGCCCGGAGGCGCGATGGTCATCGATACCCCCGGCACGAGGGAGATCCAGGTGGCCGGCGCCGACCTGTCTATGTCCTTCCAGGACATTGAGGAGCTGGCGAGGAGTGTCACTTCCGGGATTGCCGGCATGAGTCCGAACCCAAGTGCGCTGTCAAGGAGGCCGTGAGACAAGGCACATTGCCTCCAGGGCGCCTCGAGAACTACTGGAAGCTCCAGCGTGAGTCGCTCTTTGGTGAGCCGGAGATCAGTCTAGGTCCACGGCCAGTGCCGGCGATTGACGCCAGCCAAGGCCGGTGTTAGAATAGGGGCAATCCAGGAAAAAGCCGTGAGGGGGACGAGTAGCCTCAAAGCGCAGAGAGCCCGGACCAGGCTGGAAGCCGGGCGGCGAGGCGAAAACCACCCCGGAGCCGCAGACCGAAGGGCACTTGCCTTGTAGGCTCTGCCGGTGCTCCCCGTTAAGGAGAGGGCGTGCGTAACGCCGGTAAGCAGGGCCCTTTGCAGGGCCAACCAGGGTGGAACCGCGAGAGAGCCTCGTCCCTAACGGGGCTCTTTGTTTATAGATAGGGGGGAGAACCATGGGAGTGTGGAGAGGGGTCATAGCCGAGCACCGGGAGGGCTTGCCCGTGACGGGTAAGACCCCGTTACTTGGAATGGCGGAAGGGGGCACGCCTCTCCTAGAGGCGCCGAGGCTTAGGGAGTACCTGGGGCAAGCCCCCAGGGTCTACCTCAAACTGGAGGGCATGAACCCCACCGGGTCCTTCAAGGACAGGGGGATGGTAGTAGCCGTGGCCAAGGCGCTGGAGGAGGGTTCACGCATGATCATGTGCGCCTCCACAGGGAACACGTCAGCCTCAGCGGCGGCCTATGCCGCCAGGGCGGGCATCAAGTGCGCCGTGCTGGTGCCCGGAGGCCACATTGCCCTGGGGAAACTGGCCCAGGCCCTGTCCTACGGCGCCAAGGTCCTCTCCATCCAGGGGAGTTTCGACGATGCGCTCGCCATTGTGCGGGACCTGTGCGCCAACTACCCTGTTACCCTGGTGAACTCCGTGAACCCCTACCGCATAGAGGGACAGAAGACTGCGGCTTTTGAGATATGTGATGCCCTGGGAGACGCCCCGGACGCCCTCCTCCTGCCGGTGGGGAATGCCGGGAACATAACCGCCTACTGGAGGGGCTTTTGCGAGTACCGGGGCGCCGGCAAGGCCCAATCCCTCCCGCAAATGCTGGGTTTCCAGGCCGCCGGGGCCTCCCCCCTGGTACTGGGACGGCCGGTGCCCAACCCCGAGACCATAGCCACGGCCATACGCATAGGCAACCCTGCCAGCTGGGAGGGCGCCATAAGGGCCAGGGATGAATCCGGCGGCCTGGTAGAGGCCGTGACCGACCAGGAGATCCTGGAAGCCTACAGGCTCCTGGCCTCCTTGGAGGGCATATTTGCCGAGCCGGCCTCGGCAGCCTCCGTGGCGGGACTTGTGAAACTGAACAGGACTGGCCGCCTGGCCCATTACTCCAGGGTAGTGTGCGTTCTGACTGGGCACGGCCTGAAGGATCCGGGTATCGCCATGGAGATGGCCGTCCGGCCCGAAGAGGTCCCTGCTGCCCTGGGAGCTGTCGCGAAGGCGTTAGGACTTGATCGGGGGGGAGCCTCATGAGGGTAAGGGTGAAGGTGCCTGCCACAACAGCCAACCTGGGGCCGGGTTTCGATGTCCTGGGCATGGCCCTGGAACTCTATAACTACCTGGAGGTAGAGAAGGCGCCTGCGGGACTGGAGATTGCCATTGAGGGAGAGGGGGCTGGCACGCTCCCCCGGGATTCCTCTAACCTTGTGGTCCGCGCAATGGATACTGTGTTTGAGAGAGTAGGCAAGAGGCCCCGCGGCATGAGGATATGGTTAAAGAATCACATCCCCCTGGCCAGGGGCCTCGGAAGCAGTGCCGCTGCTGTTGTTGCAGGGCTGGTAGGAGCCAACCTGCTCTTGGGGGAGCCACTGGACAAGGGAGATCTCTTGGACATGGCCGTGTCCATTGAGGGTCACCCGGATAACGTTACCCCCGCCCTCTTCGGGGGGCTCGTGGTGTGTCTCCCGGATTCCAAGAGTCTGCGGTACGTGAGGATCCCAGTGCCCGCCGCCGTAAGGGTTCTGGTGGCAGTACCCGACATGACCCTTCCCACCCGGGAGGCCCGCGGGGTGCTTCCTGCCCAGGTCAGCATGGCCGACGCTGTGTTCAACGTGGGGCGGGCGGCGTGCCTGGTGGGGGCCATCCTCACCCGCAACCGTTCCATGCTCGGGGTGGCAATGCAGGACCGCCTCCACCAGCCCTACAGGCGGGCGCTGGTCCCAGGAATGGCAGATGCCATGGAGGGTGCCCTCAGGGCCGGGGCTCTAGGGGTAGCCTTGAGCGGGGCCGGGCCGTCCCTCTTGGCCTTTGTGCAGGAAGGGGATGAGGCCCATGGGGTAGTACGGGCAATGGAGGCTGCCTTCCGGGACAATGATGTGAATGCCAGGGTGTTCCACGTGGCTCCCGACCTCTTTGGCGCCCGGGGCTCCACCCGGGAGGCTTTATGGCCGTACAGGCTGGTGGTCCATAAGTACGGCGGCACCTCCGTGGCTGACGCCGGCAGGATCCGGGCTGTGGCCAGGAGGGTCGCCCGGGAGAGGGACCAGGGCAATGATGTGGTGGTAGTGGTGTCCGCCATGGGTGACAGCACTGACCGCCTTCTGGACCTGGCGGCCCAGGTGTCATCGGGGCGGACCGAGAGGGAGATGGACATGCTGCTGTCCACGGGAGAGCAGGTTTCCATCGCTCTGCTATCCATGGCAATACAGGACCTGGGCCACGCCGCCGTGTCTCTCACTGGGGCGCAGGTGGGGATCTACACAGACCCAAGGTACACGAGGGCAAAGATCCTTGGTGTTGACCGGCAGCACGTCATGGCACACCTGGACGAGGGAAAGGTCGTAGTGGTGGCTGGGTTCCAGGGGGTATCCGAGTCCGGCGACATAACTACGCTGGGGCGTGGGGGGTCGGACACTACCGCGGTAGCCCTGGCAGGGGCGCTGGGAGCCTCCCTCTGCGAGATCTACACGGACGTTGACGGAGTCTACACCGCCGACCCGAACCTGGTCCCCAGCGCCCGGAAGATAGAGGAACTCTCCTATGACGAGATGTCAGAGATGGCCACCCTGGGAGCCAGGGTGTTGCAGCCCAGGGCCGTGGAGTTCGCCCGGAAGTACGGGATGACCCTGCATGTAAGGTCCAGCTTTGTGGAGGACCAGGGGACCATGGTGAGGGGGATGGAGCAGATGATGGAGAAGGTGCTGATCAGGGCGGTCACTCACAGTACGGACGAGGTGAAGGTAGTGGTGGAGGGGGTTCCTGACAGGCCTGGCGTTGCCGCCAAACTCTTCTCCGCCCTGGCCGACAAGTCTGTGAGGGTGGACATGATCCTGCAGAGCATGAGGCGGGACGGGAGAAACGATATCGCCTTCACAGTGGCCAGGGAGGATTCCGGTACGGCCTTGGCCGCCGCGGAGGGGGTTGCCCTGGAGCTGGGAGCCTGGGGGGCCCATTCTGAGGACAACATCGCCAAGGTGTCTGTGGTGGGCGCCGGCATATCCAGGGACGTCCAGGTAGCCGCGGACATGTTCGACGCCCTGGCCAAAGAGGGCATCAACATTGACATGATTAGCACTTCCGGCATAAGGATATCCTGCATCATCCCGAGGAACCGGGTGCACGATGCGGTGAGGGCGCTTCATGCCAGGTTCCGCCTGGACGAGGAGTAACCCGCAGGGGGGCCGGGTTGTACGCCCCCTGTGCGGCATGGGTGGCATCAGCGCTGCCCTTGCCCCTGGGGAGGGCCGGACCTGAATGACAAGGGAAGGGGCGGCGGGATGAGGATAACGGTGGTTAACAACGAGAGGAACCGGGACGATTACAGCTGGCTCCGGCGGGTTAGAGAAGCGCTCGTTGAAATAGCCCCCGTCATGACCAAAGTGGTTTTCTGGAGTGATGTCTCCCTTGCCGGGATAGACCAGGGCTCGGATGGGATAATCCTCGCCGGCAGGGTGAGCCATGATTGGGACATGGAGGAGATGAAGACCTACCAGGCTGAACTCGAACTGATCCGGGGTACCCGCAGGCCTCTTTTGGGGATATGTGCTGGGCACCAGCTCATTGCCCTGGCCTATGGCGGCGAGATTGGCCCCGTGAAGGTTATCAACGGGCAACGATCCCAGGTAAAGGGCTACCTTCCGTGCAGGGTGGTAAAGGGTGACCCTCTCTTCCAGGGCCTCGGGGGAGAGATCACCGCCCTTGAGTTCCACAGTGACGAGGTAAAGTCGGTGCCCCCTGACCTGGAGGTCCTGGCTAGCGGCGAGGCCTGCAGGGTTCAGGTGATAAGGCACAGGACCAGGCCAGTCTACGGGGTGCAGTTCCACCCGGAGTGGCATAACCCTGCATATCCCGATGGGCGGGTCCTCCTGGCCAACTTCCTCGAGATGGTGAAGGGGTAGCTCCCTGGGTGTTCGCCCTGCGGGGTACTCATGGCTTCCCAGCTCAGAACCCTCCTGGCAATCCTTTCAGGGGGGCCACCCTGTCCCCAGTCGCTCGGCTTCAATCCATTCGCGCCCGCCAAGGTCTTCACCCGGGGCATTCTTCCTTTCCATGCAGGTACCTTTCTCATGTCCCTCCTGCGACACCGGATCCCGCGCGTCCTGCCAGCGTCAAGGGGAGGAGTCTTGAGGGATCACAGGGAAATACGGTCAAGGGCCCCTTGATCGCGGCAGTCCCGGAGAGAGTCTCCCTTAGGCCCTGTGCCCTGGAGCCCCCCGGGATTGGCGAAAAGGTTCCCGGCGCCCTCCCCGAAACCAGGGCTCAAGGTCCCGGTACCAGGCATGAAGGGGTGACGGCAGTGGTCCAGCCAGAGCACGGTGCAGGTCATCAAGAGGGCCAAAGCCATTTGGATGGCGACCTGGAGGAGCAAAGGCAGTACCTCTTCAACATGTTGTACCACCTGACCTCCGACAGGGAACTGGCGGCCGACCTGACCCAGGAGGTCTTGCTCAGGGCTTGGCGAAGCTACAGCACCTTTCGCGGTGAGGCCAGCCTGAAGACATGGCTGGCCCGGATTGCCCTGAACGTATACAGCACAGAAAGACACCGCCAGCAGAGACGTCCCCACGCCACCCAGGTACTGGAGACACTCCAGGTGCCGGATTCGTCTTCGGATCCGGTCCGGGTGGTCTTAAGGCGGGAGTTTCGCTGGTGCATCTCGCATGTCCTAGAACACCATGTCAGCGAGGCACAGCGAGTCGTCCTGGTGCTCCGGGACCTCCAGGGTTTGACCTACCAGGAGATCGCCGGAGCCCTGGGGACCTCGGTGGGGGCAGTGAAGTCCAGGCTACACCGGGCACGACTGGCCGTTCGAGACCACCTGCAGCGCTCGGGCTGCGAAGCCTTGGTTCGAGACTATGCCTGTACCTGTGACGGGGTGAAGGAACTGTGAACTGCCAAGAGGCCATTTCACCCATGTCTCTGGGCGTTGACGGCTAACCCGAAGGGAACACCCGGGAGAAACTCGCGGCTCACCTCGCCATGTGCTCCCGGTGCTCGGCGAGGATGCGAGGACTGTCCAAGACGGTATCCCTGCCTTGCCTTTATGGGAGGGTGTGCAGCGAGCCTGACCGCGATGAGTGACCCGCTACAGTGCACTCCTTTGGCTTAGCCCTGGGCTGGCCTACCACCAGGCCTCACACTCTGCCGTATGAGCCATGCACGAAGGGCTCAGGCACGGTACCTTCGCGAAACCTTCCCGTAGATTCCTGGTCAATAAGAGTGAGACACATGAGTGGAAAACTACCAGGGGAGGGAAGAACGTGATTACCAGGGGAAAGGGTTTGCCCGCGGTGGAAATGGCTGCGGGAGTCGTCCGGGAGACGCTGGGCGAGTGTGACAGAATGCTCATGGCGAGGTTCTCTTTGAAGTCCGGTTCCAGGGTTCCCCTGCACCAGCACCCTCATGAACAGGTCGGTTACGCAGTGTCTGGAAGGTTGAGGCTCACGATCGACAAGGAGTCACATGTGATTGAGGCTGGTGACTCCTACTTCATTCCTGCCGGCGTCCCTCACGCCGCTGAGGCTATCACTGACTGCATCGCGGTGGACGTCTTCAGCCCACCTCGAGAAGACTACAGGAATACCTCCCAGGGCCACGCAGCTACATCTTGCCAAGGATCCAGCGACCAGGTGTCCGGGTGAAGGCCTCAGGGCAAAGCGGCGGGCGGGCCTTGAGACCCCGCCTGCGTTCTCACCCTTTTTCACCGGGAGGGGATGAACTTGATTGACCTGTTCGATGCGTTCGCGGAACTAACCGGTTGTCCCATGGAATTCCGGCCGGTCCTGCGAAGAATAGTACCCTACGAGGCCCTTCCCTTGCTGGTGGCAGCGTCCCGTTCCTGGGTCGACCTGGAGGGGCTGGCCTGCAGGCTGGCCATGGGCGGCACCGAAGCGAAGGCCCTGGCGGGCAGGTTCTTTGATGAGGGCTTCCTTCACATGAGGGGCGGGGAGGTCCGGGCAAGGGACCCCTATGACCTCCTGGGTACGCTGCTGAGCGAGGGGAGATTGGATGACCTGCAGCCAGGTGAGAAGGCCATGGCCAAGGACTATTACCTCCGCCTCCGGATGGAGACCTGGGATGGCCACATCCGCGAAGGGCTCATCGCCGGTTCGTCCGAGGTAGTGGCCCTCAAGGAGTCGCTGGCCAGGTTTCACCGCCACCCTCACCAGGGGGCCTCTGTGGTTTCCATTCCAGACAAGGCCCTGAGCATTCTGCAAGACGCCAAGTTGCGGGTGCTTGCGCCCTGCAGCTGTCGTCTCACCTTCGCCAGGTGCTCTGGCCCGCTTCTCACCTGTATCCTCCTGGGGCCTGGGGCTGAGGAGGCGCTGTCCAGGGGACTGGGGCGCAGCATCAGTATGGACGAGGCTGAGGGTGTGTTGTCCGTTGCCCACGAGGCCTCCCTGGTCCACCTGGTGCTATACGCGCCCGGGGGCCCCTACGGTGTATGCTCGTGCTGCGCTTGTTGCTGCCATGACCTCCAGGCATTCCGGCTGCACGGGCGCGGGGACTGGATAATCCCCTCTCCCTACGTTGCCGTTTCGCCATCACACGACTGTGATGGATGCGGGGTGTGCGCGGAGGTATGTGCCTTTGGTGCCAGGAGATTGGTGGACGGTGAACTAATCTGTAAAGAGGACGAGTGCTACGGTTGCGGGGTGTGCGTGAACTCCTGTCCCCTGGAGGCCATCAGCTTGACAGAAAGACCTTGAGAATCCAAGGATGCTAGCATAGAGAGGGGATAGAACTGGCGGGTTCCAGGCCCTCCCGCAGGACACACCTGGGTAACCCAGGTGCCGGCGAGGCGCCAGGGAATGTGGCAGCCCTGGAGTGGCTCGCACATGCCCTGCGTTCCGGTGAGCTGGGAGCTCCCTTGTGCAAATCTGCCCCAGGGCCTGTGGCCCCACGGACCTACCGCTTCCAGGTACTCAAGGGGGTATGGGATTGTCCAACGATGCTCGCAGGGCGCCAGTACGGGTCGAGCCATCTGGAGTCACGAGACCGGCCCTCCTCTGAAGACCCTTCCATGAAGGCCAAGGCGTGGGGGCAGCGCTGGGGGTCAGGAACGATGCCGGGCGATTGAATCTGGTGCTGGTGCACAGGCCCGGTACCGAGCTCGCTGTCTTGGAGGGCGGGGAGTGGTGACTGGCACCCGGAGCTGGCACCGCCCCCGCCGCCTTCCAGAGGGGGCACAGGGGCTGAGTAGAGACACCCCCCGGGGCATGGGGATGGCAGTACCCCGTGGGTTCACCCGGAGAGGGCTACAGGGTCTCGCATGGCAGGCCAGAAATCAATGGGAAAGGCTTGACAGGACGTTTCCCCAAGTGTACTATATGAAATAGTACACATAGTACATTGGGGAGTGTGTCAAGTGCTCTCTATCCAACCCACCAGCAATACCCCCATATACCAGCAGATTGTCGACCAAGTCAAGGAGGGTGTCCTGAAAGGGACGCTGCCCCCCGGCGACAGGCTCCCCTCAGTGAGGGAGCTGGCTGCCACTGTTACCATCAACCCCAACACGATCCAGAAGGCCTATCAAGAGTTGGAGCGCCAGGGGATCATTGAGACAGTGCGGGGGAGAGGCACATTCGTCGTCCAGGGCTACCAGGGAAGCCAGGATGAAGGGAAGGTGCAAGCCCTGAAGGAGCACTTGAAGAAGGGGCTTGTGCAAGCCCACTACTTGGGGCTGTCCCCTCCAGAGATCCTACATATCGTTAGTGAACTGCTGTCGGACTTGAAGGCATCGGGGAGGGAAGGGAATTGTTGAGCATCGAGAACCTCAGCAAGCGGTATGGGTGGAACCTGGCGCTGGACAGCGTCAACCTGAGCATGGAGAACGGTTCCATGCTGGGCCTCATCGGTCCTAACGGCGCTGGCAAGACCACGCTGCTGAAGACCGTGGTTGGCATCATCTTACCGGATGAGGGAAAGGTATGCCTGGACGGGGAGGACCTTTACCGGAAACCCAGCCTCAAGCAGCGCCTGGGTTATGTGGGGGAATACCCGGACTACTACCCGAGCTACCGGGTCATAGATATGGTGAACTTCTACAGGATGACCTACAGCAGCTGGAGCCAAGAGCGTTACGAGGAATTGAGCGCCCAGTTCATCCTGCCCGAGGGGCAAAGGATCAAGGCGCTTTCCAGGGGCATGAAGACTCAACTAGCCCTCCTCCTCAACATGTCTATCATGCCGAGGCTCCTTCTCCTTGACGAGCCCACCTCGGGCCTGGATCCCATTGTGAAAAAGAGGGTGCTGAACGCCATCGTCGACCACGTGGCGGCCTATGACACCAAGGTGCTAATGGCCACGCACAACCTTGCCCAGATAGAAAGGGTGTGCGATCACGTTGCCATTATCGAAGGCGGGAGGATCCTCTTTTGCGAACAGGTTCACGAGTTGAAGCAGCGTGTAAAGAAACTGCAGGTGATCTTCGCCAATGGCTTCCCGGAGGAGCTGAGGAGTCACCCCGACCTCTTGAGCCTGGAGCAACTGGGAAGGGTTTATACCCTGGTTACCAGGAGTGGCGGGCTGGTGGCCAAGCTGAGACAGTGTAACCCAGTGGTCCTGGATGACCTGGACATAAGCCTGGAAGAGGTCTTCATCCATGAGGTAGGAGGGCAAAGCGCATGAACCTGCAT
This sequence comes from Bacillota bacterium, assembly GCA_040754315.1. Classification (NCBI taxonomy): domain Bacteria; kingdom Bacillati; phylum Bacillota; species Bacillota bacterium. The sequence goes on along the minus strand of JBFMCS010000018.1, from coordinate 7,723 downwards.
ACCATATTGCCCTTGAACGGGGCGTTGCTCTGGAAGGATTGGAGGAACTCCATGGCCATGATCTTCACGTACCTGGGTTTTATCACTGTCACCCACCCCGTGGCCTTGCTCCAGGCATTGAACAGGGCGAACAGGAACCCGGATGCGGGCATCCACATCTATATATCGCACTTGATTGACCGCCTCCAGTTCATGGGTGACTTCTACTTCAATGTCACAATGGTCATGGCCGTTGTCTTGCTCGGGTCGATCCTGGTAGGTGAGGAAAGAAGGCGAAACACCTATAGCCTTCTCCTGGCCATGCCCTTCAGCAGGAGGCAGGTGATGCTGAGCAAGTACGTCTTGGGTGTAGCCTCCATTTTCGGGGTCTACCTAATCAATGGGTTGTTCCTGGCAGCCATAGTGGCATCCAGCGCTGAGCTCGGCGGGATTGTGAGCTTCCAGGCCATCTTCAGGTGGATGCTCCTGCAGGTGGTGGTCATGGTGGCCATCCTGTCTTTCACCTTCGTGTTTGCTTCACTTACTGGGACAACAGCGGCCAGTGCTGTGCTGACGGCGATCTTTCTCGTGTTCCCGGCAGGGTTCGTGGAAATGGTGGCCATCAATCTCAGCCACAGGATCGGTTATGAGGCCTATTCAGTCTTGGCTCCGGTCAGGGAGTTCAGCCTGGTCATCTCGCTGTTCCAGTATTCGAGCGACATGAACATGGCCTTGGAGGCATGGCCATGGCTGGTGGCTGCCAGCGTCTTGATGCTCCTGCTTACCCTGAGGGTATTCGAGGCTAACCCCATGGAGAAAAACGGCGAGGTCCTGGTCATTGAAGCCGTGAAGCCCCTGTTCAGGATAGGTGTCCCTCTCTGCTTCACCCTCTTTTTCGGTGGCTTTGGCCACAATGCCCTTGAGATAGCCACGGCTTACGTGGTGGGGGCAATAGTGGGCGGGTTGATAACCCACTACACCATTGGCTTGAGAAGAGCGATGCCGTAGGGTAGGGTCGACTGGGTGTGACCCCGTCGTCTGAGCCTAGAGGAGGAGACAGGCAGTGTCATTCTCACCTCAAGCGTAATAACAGTTCCCGGAGCCGTTCCGCAACTTCTCCTGCGAGTACTTTTCGGCGGTACTTGGGGCACCAGATGAGTGATAGCCGGTGTTGTACACGGTTGTTGCTGATCGTCTCCATCGGTTCCGTTCATGGTTTTTATTATTAGATATCTGATAGGGTTATATGCCGCCTTTCATCCCACCCTTCATCCGCTCAACTTCCTCTAACGCCGCCAGTGTTTCCGCATTCGGAGTATCAAGCGCAACATCAAACGGAATTCTCTGCTGACGCACGGCCTGACGCAGGAAAATATTAAAGGCCGTCGTCATATTCATACCGAGCTCATTAAAAAGCCGTTCAGCCTGTTTTTTAAGCTCAACATCCATGCGGATGCTTATATTCGTTGTACCGGGCACAGCAATCAACTCCTTATGCTTTAGTATACCTACTGTAACACAAGGCCTGTGCACCGTAAATATATTGCACGAACATCATCGATAAAACACGGAGATTAGATTTTCAGACCTTGGGGCATTCAAGGAATCCCAGCCCTTCATAGAGAACTGGTGATCCGTACCAGTGAGGCGGGATGACTTGAGGCGTAACCTGACCTTTATCATACTGGCAGGGGCATACCTTCTCCTTAACTTCCACCGGGTGTCCATGGGTATCCTCGCCCTCGATGTGGCCGGGGACCTGGGCCTCACCCCCGTGATGCTAGGCTCGCTGGGGGCTGCCTTCATGTACCCCTACGGCCTAATCCAGGTACCCTCAGGGCTCCTCTCCGATGTCCTGGACCCAAGTCTCCTGGTGAAGGCATCGTGCCTCCTGATGGCTTTGGGCTCCTGGGCCACGGCGGCCTCCCGTAACTACAGCCACCTTGTGATGGCCAGGGCACTGCTGGGTTTTGGCTCAGGCTTGCTCTACCTCCCCGCCATCAAGATACTCTCCCGGTGTTACAGGGCTAGTAACCTCGGGGTCATCCTGGGTCTCCTCACCACGGCTGGCAACCTGGGCGCCGTGGTCTCCACGGCACCTCTAGCCATAGCAATGGGCGCCTTCGGCTGGAGGACCTCCCTAAACGTTATGGGCCTTACCTGTGCCGGCCTCTTCCTGTGCGCCCTGGCCGAGATCCGAGGGGAGGGGGCGCCGGGCTTGGCACGGCATCCAGGAGGGCTCCCGGTCCTTGTACGGGACAGGGCAGTCTGGGTGCTCTCAGCATGGATGCTCGTCTTGTGTGCCACGAAACTGGGCTGGCAGAGCCTCTGGGCTGGAGGCTACCTCACGGAGGTGCAAGGCTTGGATATGGTATCCGCGGGAACCGTGCTCCTTGCCATGACCCTTGGAGGCGCGGTGGGTGGCCCCATAGCGGGGGGGCTTTCAGACCGTCTTGGCTCCCGCCGGAAGGTCCTTCTTGGTGTGAGCCTTGCGTGCAGTGCCTGGTGGCTGGCGCCTGCCTTCCACGGCATGCTGCCTCACCTTTTCCACGCCCTTCTCTATGGCTTCTTAGGCCTTGCAAGCGCCGGTTTCGTGGTGGCCTTCGCCTGGGTCCAGGAGCACGTGGGCAGGGAACACTCAGGGCTGGCCATGGGCATCCTGAACTCCTCGGGTTTTCTAGGGACAGCATTTTCGGGCCAGGTGGTGGGAAGGGTGCTCCAGATCCACGAGGGTCTCCCCCCTGAGCAGGGCTTCCGCTCTGTCTTCCTGTGGTCCGCTATCCTCATGGCTGGGGTAACGCTGGCCCTTGCCTGCGTGAGAGAGAAGAAGACCAGCCCTGTCGAGCCTGGTCTCCCGGCAAACTAGTACGCCGGGCTCAAGGTCCCCTGCCCTTCATGGCATTCATGACCTCCTGGTTCTCCGGTGGGCAGCCCGGCACCAGGATCCCCGAGTTCCGCCCTTCGCAGGCACAGCGCCCCACCCACACAGCCTGGGGGATATCCCCTTGCACCTGCCCCGTCACAAGCGTTAGGTTATCCAGGAGGGCCAGTTTTCCACCCCTTGTCAGTTCCCAGACCACCGAGAGTACCGTGTTCCGGCAGCCTGAACAGGCGCCATCCCCCATCACCACCCTGCCGGGGGGCACACCCTCCACGGCGGCCTCCGATGCCCGCTTGAAGCGTCTCGCCACCGAGGCCACGGGCTCTCCTACCACAACAGGTGTGGTGGTGCCGAGGCCCCGAGCCGAGGCCCTGGCGGTGATGGGCACATCCTGGGGTTCGTATCCCATTATGCGGCCTGCCACGGAGTCCAGTGCCACGGGGTCAGGGCTGGAGAGGATCAGGTTCATGTGGACCGCGTCTCCGTGGACAGGTCCCATGCCTTCCTGCCCGGTGATGGCGTCCATCACACCGAACACTGGGGGGAGGGCCTCGGCCAGTGCCACCACGGCGTCGAAGACACCATGGTGATGCATGGCCATCTTGCTCCTGTCGGTGATGAGCCCCTTGAGGTTCTTCAGGGAGAGGGTGACCTCGCCCTGGTCATGGGTCTTCATAACGGGAACGCTCACTATGAGGTTAGCCTGGAGGGCCAGGCGGAACACGCGTACCGCCTGCAGCCCTGGAACGCCCCGGATCTTGAGTCGAACCGTGGGGGTGCCCTTGAGGTCTATCACTTGATAACCCTGGCGGGCCAGGTCGTCGTAGCCAGCGAAGGCCATGACACTGGCGGTATCCGAACCGACGCTGGCGGATTCCGCCACCAGTACCCTGGCCCCTGCCTCCGCCACCAAGCCCGCCACGGCCCGGGTGACCTCCACCCTGGTGATGGCCCCGGAATCACGGCAGGGGGGCATCGCCACCAGGTTAGGCTTGACCAGCACCAGGTCTCCAGGCCCGCAGGGAAGCCCTCCAGCCAGGCTGGCGGACCGCCTCACCGCAGCCTCTATCTCTCCGGGCCCCGGGGAGGGGGGCGTTCTGACGATGGACACAATGCTCATGACAGCAAGACCTCCTGCCAACAAGATGTTCAGTCAAGGTGCCCCGAATCCTCCCGGGAGGGAATTCCCAGGGGCCCGGCGAAGTCCAGCACCAGTGGCCAGGGCACGCCGGGAGGTATCACGGGGGCCCGGAGGTGGAGAGACCCTGCGCCCTGAAGGAGGAGTACCATGGGACAGTACCAGGCGCTCCTGTTCGACCTCGATGGCACCCTGCTAGAGATCGATGCCACAGGGTTCTATCACGCCTACCTTGGCATGATTGCCGTATCATTCCCCCAGGTGAGGCCGGACAGGTTCGTGAACCAGCTAGTTATCTCTACCCGGGAGATGCTGGCCAACAACGGCAGCAAGACCAACCGTGAGGTCTTTGCCGCTAGTTTCTACCCAAGCCTGGGCCTTGACCCGGGTGAGTGCGAGCCGGTGCTCGAGCGCTTCTACAGCCGGGAGTTCCCCAGGCTGGAGCGATACGGAAGGCCCAAGGCTGGCGCCCGGAGGGTCCTGGAGTATGTGGTATCCCAGGGAATGGGCATCGTGGTGGCCACCAACCCGGTCTTTCCCCGAGCCGCCGTGATGGAGAGACTCCGCTGGGCCCGCCTGGAGGACATCCCCTTCGACCTTGTGACCACCTACGAGATAATGCACTTCTGCAAGCCCTCCCTGGGATACTACAGGGAGATCCTGGATATCACGGGGTATGAGGCCCCCCGGTGCGTGATGGTGGGGAACGATGTGTCCGAGGACATGAATGCCCAGGAGGTTGGCATGGATGCCTTCCTTGTGACTGACCAGGTAATCCCCAGGGGGGACGGGGTTCAATGGAACGGGCCCCAGGGCAGCCTGGACGAGTTCCTGGCTAAGCTGACTGATGGGAGGAAAGGCCGGTGAAGGTTTTTGTCAAGGCCTACGGTGGGCTAAACCAGTACATGCCTGACCAGCTTGAGGAAATGGATGTGGTGGTGGAGGAAGGGACTACCGCGAATGCCCTCATGGAGCGGTTGGGCATACCACGGATGGAGATCTGGATGATTAGCGTCAACAAGGAACTGGTGAAGGGCGACGCCCTCCTGAAGGAGGGAGACCAGGTACTGGTGTTTGCCCCCGTCGCGGGGGGCTGAAAGGAAGGAGGTAACCGAGACGCCTCTGATAGATGGCAAGACACTGAAGCGGGTGTTCCAGGCGCTCTGCCCCTTCGATGCCGGGGGCCGGCTGAGGGAGGAGCCCCTTCGCTCCACGCTCCTGGCGGCCAACGCCAACATCCCCCTGGAAGTACAGGCCAGGGCCTTCGCCATGGCGGCTGCGGACGGGCAAGGCTCCCCTATGATAATCCAGGTGAGTCACACGGCCATGCGGATCGCGGGAGGCCACCCAGAGGACTTCCCCACGCTTGGCGCCGTGCGGCACCAGAGGGCCGGCATGGCCGGACCCAGGGGCATCGCCCTGGCCCGGCACATGATAGAGCGCTATGTCGATGACTACGGGGCCCGCCTGGTGGCCATGTCGCTGGACCACTTCAAGGTCCCGCCCCTGGCGGGGGCGCCCCCGGGAGCGGACCCCCTCGGGCGCCGGCTGGCCCAGGCCCGGCTGGAGGATGCCCTGGACGCGATGGCGCCGGTCTTCGGCGAGGATGCGCGCCCATCCCCCAAGGCCCTCGAAGGATATGTGGACTACATGACAAGCCCTCCTTACAGCGACTTCCGCCGGGAGTTCCTGGCCGCCGTGGGGGCTGCCAGGCCGGCGTGGGGCATGATCGACACCGAGCACCTCCCGCCAGCCCTGGTTTTCGCCGTAACCCGTGACATAACTGACGCCATCCGCCAGGAGCTGGGAAACGACGACATCCTCATAGAGGCCGAGTTCGGTGCCACGGGCCAGAGCGGCGCCGGCGAAGGCTACAGGGCCCTCAGGGGGCAGGAGCTGGAGGTGTTCGCCAGCCAGATCAGCGCCTTCCTGACCTACACCGGGGCGGACGGCATCGCCTACCCCATAGGGATGCAGCACGCGGCCCCGTCTGGCGAAACCCACCCGCCAGACGTGGAGCGCCTTGAGACGGTCCACAGGACGGTAATCCAGAAAACCGGGCGGTACGTGCCTTTTGCCCAGCATGGAGGCACAGGAGCCGCCTTCATCGCCAGGGGGCTTGTGGGAAAGCACAACGTTAACACGGCCTTCCTGGTGGCCATGGCGTCAAGCCTGGCCGAGCATGTGGAGGCTAACAGGGAGGGCATCAGGAAGGGGAAGAAGTCGGCGGCGGGGACAGGCATGTACCTCAAGGCCGTCGAGGCTGTGCAGCAAAAGGCCATTGATCAGCTTGAAGAGACAGGGACCTACGGGATGGCATCCCGGCTGGAGGAGGAGATAAGGGGTGGCTAAGAAGCCTATGAACCCTGGCACGGTACTAGGCCCCGTGCCAGCTGTCCTGGTGAGCTCGGGCAAGGTAGAGGGCCCAAGGAGCATCATAACCCTGGCCTGGGCGGGCACAGTGAATTCCGAACCCCCCATGGTGGCCCTGGGTGTCAGGAAGTCCCGCCAGTCATACCAGCTCATAAAGGAAAGCCAGGAGCTGGTGGGAACCTTGCCCGCCACGACCAGGCCCACATACTTGACTACTGCGGTCACGCCTCGGGAAAGAGGGTCGACAAGTTCGAGAGACTGGGCCTCACGCCCCTGCCCGGTGAGGTGGTCAAGGCCCCCCTTGTGGCGGAGTGTCCCGTGAACATAGAGTGCCTTGTACGCCAGGAGCTCAACCTTCCCAGCCACCAGGTTTTCGTGTGCGAGGTCGTGAAGGTGTGGGCTGACGAAGGGGTGCTGGCTGAGGGCGGCGGGATCTCCCCCACCCTCTCCTCCCCTGTGTGTTACTACGGTGGCCACTACTGGAGCCTGGGGCAGGATCTGGGCAAGATGGGCGCGCTATTCAAGAAGGCATGAGGCTTCCCCAACACTGGAGGCTGTCTTCTGCTCGCGGCTGAGCCGGTTCGCTGTGGACGCGGCCATCGAGGGCAAGGGTGCTGTCGCCCGCCTGCCCAACTCAGGGCGCCTTGAGGAGCTCCTCTCCCCTGGAGTGCGATGCCTACCCCCTGGGCCCCCGTACCAGCTGCCGGGTAGTGCTGGCCCGCCCGGAGCCTTGGACCTCGGTGGACGCCAAGAACGTCCCCCGGCCTTGGGAGGAGGCGGTCCAGGCTGGCCTGCTCCCCTCGAGGGGTATCGCCTGGGGAAGCGAGAGCCTCGGGTAGGGCCGGGCAGGCGGACCTCCTCTTCACACCGGGTCCCCGCCGCCTGTACGTGGAAGCCAAGTGCGTGAAGCTGGTAAAGGAGGGCACGGGCCTCTTTTCCGGTGCCGCTACCACCAGGGGAGCCAGGCACATCCCGGAGACCCAGGACCTGGTGGGCCAGGCGCAGGGCCATGGCGGTGTTCGTGATACAAATGCCCGGCACGGCCCGTTTCCGGGCGAGTGCCCGCCGGGACCTCGCCTTCGTGGAGGCGCTGTCCCAGGCGGCGGGAGCTGGCGTTAAGGTATTCGCAACAGGGTGCGAGGTAGGCCCCAGGGCGTGTTTCCGCGTTTCCCTGGTGGCCTGGACCGGCAAGGGGGACTGGACTAGAAGGGGAATTCAAGGAGGAGAAACAGTTACCGGATAACTGACTTTTCCTCTAGAAACCTGCCCGAAGCATTTGACAGGGAAGTAAAAATGATGTATACTATAAACGAGATTGGTGAGGATTTCGTGGTGGTCAACGGTGAACGGAT